>CAYXKO010000211.1:0-4939 GCA_964465435.1 uncultured Saprospiraceae bacterium
AAGGATCAGTATATTCCATTTCATCGCAGCCAATAGTTTTTGATCAGAAATTATCTCGCAATGATCAATTTCTTAAGGCCTGTGCGTCCTTGCTGGTCTGTCAGCCCGATGAGATAAGCTCCCGGTGACAGCTCTTCCAGGGAGATCTTCTCTTCGCCCTGTCTCTGCATTCTGATCCTCCCCAAGGCATCCAGGATGGTGACTTTGAAACCGGTCATGGGCAGATCTGCGTAAAGGCTTATGACGTCCTGGGCTGGATTGGGATTGAAGATCCATCGGATGCTTAAATCCGCATCGCTTGTGCCGGAAGGGAAATATTCAAACGGATCGGAGAGGAAGGAAGGACAGCCATTGCTGTCGATGACCTGCACCTGGTAAGATCCTTGCTCTTTAGGACGGTAGGTCGAGTCTGTTGCTCCGGTTATGGGGTTGCCATAAAAGAACCACTGATTGCCGCTGCCTATGGAGGACACCAGCAGGCTGTCCACCATGCTGATGGATGGCTTGGCAGGCAAGGGCAGGACCGTGATCAGGATGCTGTCTTTTACGGTGGCGGAACCGTCCTTCACTTCGACGATATACCAGGTGTTTTCTTCGGGGTTGATGTAAGGATCGGGTTGGTCAGAGACAAAACCAGCCGGGTTGGAAGTCCAGTCGTAGGTGTAGTTGCCCGATCCGCCGGTGACATCGACAAACAGTTGTGTGATCTCGCCCAGGCAGAGGGTGTCGTCATCCGCTCTTGCCTTTGCAGTAAAGAACATGCCGGAGTTCACCGTGATCGTCACGGACCCGGTTGCCGTGCAGCCTTCTGAGGAAGTGGCGGTCACCGTATAGGTGGTCGTTTTTTCGGGCGTGGCTACCGGATTGGCTATATTGGGATCAGATAGTCCTTCGGCAGGGGACCAGGTATATTGAATGCCGGTGCTTCCGGTGGAACTGACGGTACAATTGAGGTCCGCACTTTCTCCGGGTTCGAGGACGCCGCGGGAGCTGCTTGCGTTGGCCACCGGATTTTCGATATAGCATTTGGAATAGCGGAACGCCTGCGGGATGGGCATCATGCCCTGGTATTGCCATAATTGTCTTCCGGTGGAATCCACTTCGTATACCTTGGCGGCGGTCGCCAGGCACACCAAAAGGTTGCCATTGGGCAATTCCTGACAGCTGCCCATATTGCTGGTGTATCCACTGGCGGTATGCCTGAATTCATAGCTGGCAGGCTGAAAGGCGGAGCCCTGAGTCCTCACATACTTTGTACCATCCCAGCTGGGTTTGTAGTAATCAATGGCGGTCTGATTGTTGGAGACTCCCTGGTTATTGACAGCTGCGAGATAACCGGCCCTGGGCCTCCCTTTGGGAACCCAGTGTGCGTCGTGCACCACCTTGAATATGGTTTGACCGGTTGCTCCATAGGTGGCGGGATTGCCCCAGCGATACAGAAAGCCGCCGCCTACGCCGTATTTGCCTCCGGTATTCTTTTTGGTGTCCTCCTTGCTCAGGGAGTGGTCGATCACCCACATTTCATTGAGAAAGTGCGAAGACAAGGCGATCTGATCCAGTTCCGGGTTGTAATCCACGCCATTCATATGCACCCAGTCGGTCTTGTTGTTGAGGTAGTTGATATCGAGTAAATGAGAATTCGCCAGGGTTGAAGAAACATAATTGGGAAGAGAAGGATTGGTGGTTTGGCACAGGTGGTCCCAAAGATCCCACTGCCAGACAATGTCCGCCGTATTGAGTCCGGTGGGTTTCAATTCCACCAGTTTTTCCGTGTATCGCACCTGGTTGGGTCCCCCTTTGGCAGTCACCTCGGCAGCGGTCTTGAGCTCATAGACGATGACCAGCACATTGCCATTGGGCATGGGGCAGATGTCGTGGTGGGCACATTGCGAATTGCTGGAGATGGTATAATCAAAAAGCAATTTTCCGTTGTAGTCGATTTTTTGGATCCGTCCGTGGATGCCACCGCCCCGAAAGGTGGAGTTTTGGGTCGTGACGGTCCTCCAGATGTCTCCACCGGGCACCATGTGGGAGGAGTAGCCGGTCGCTCCGGACAGTCCGGATATGGTTTTGACCACCCGGCTGTTGGTGTCCAGCAGGGTAATGCTGGTGGAACCACCCGGGGCGATCATGGTCACATATCCCCATTTTTGGGCTGTGAGACCAAAGGAAATAAACAATAAAAGAAAAAATACTGGGTATCGATTCTGTTGGATCATTAGTTTGTAGTTAGACGAGGTATAAAGTTAAGGATATCTGGTTAGTTGGACTAAACTAAAGCCTGATCGGATGCGGATGTACTATGTATTTCCTGTAATTTTGGAATCTTATTTCAGTAAAAGCGGATACATGCATTGCATCAGCTGGAATTGCGGTGGATCATTTCGTACCAAATTTGAGGCCCTGGAATCTTATGGGGCCGATGTGTGGGTGATCCAGGAATGCGAGGATCCTGCCCGGTATCCGGATTCAGCCCTGTCCCAACGATTCCCAATCCATTTGTGGAAAGGGGATAATCCCCACAAGGGTCTGGGTGTTTTTGTGACACGGCCGATGGCGTTGCAGAAATTGGATTGGTCCGATGAGTACCAGGGTCATAAGGTCAAATATTTTTTGCCTTGCCTGCTTGAAAAAGAAATAAAACTCCTGGCGGTTTGGACACACCGCAACCAATCTCCCAATTTTGGGTATATCGGTCAGTTTTGGAAGTATCTTCAAACCAACGGCCATTTGTTTAACCGGATAATCATCCCGGGTGATTTCAACAGCAACGTCCGCTGGGATGAGTGGGATCGATGGTGGAATCACAGCGATGTGGTACGCTTGCTGGAGGAACGGGATATTCATAGTTTGTACCACCTGCGTACGCTTGAGAAACAGGGACAAGAGTCACAGCCGACATTTTACCTGCAGCGCAATCCCAACAAGGCATATCATATTGATTACTGCTTTGCCAGCAGAGAAATCGCCGAAACCTGCCGATCCTTTAAGATAGGGTCCTGGCCAGAATGGAAAGGTTTCAGTGATCACTGTCCCATCATGATGGAATTCGATCTATGAATGAACTGACTTAAAAATGGAAATCAGAACTCAAATATTGTTTTTTGAATTCCAACTTCCAATAGCAAGATCTCTCTTTCAGCTCAGGATTTCAAAACCCTCATCTGCCCGGATAGTAGGGCGCTTTCAGCTGATTAAGCTCGTCCTCGATTTCCTTCATCCTGGCTTCCGCTGCCTTCAGCTTGTTTTCAAAATCCATGAGCTGTTTTTCAGCAATGGCCAGGGAGGCTTTTTGCGTCTCAGGGATAGGGGCCGAGCTGCTCCAGCTGGCGCCTTGTGCGGATCCGATCCTGCCACTGATGGAAGGTGCGGTTTCGAATTCCCTGCGGGCGCGGGTGCCATCGCCGTTCATCAGGATGGAAAGCTGTTGCAGGTCTTTTTGAAGCATATAGGATTTTTCCAGGATCGCGGCCGGATTGGCAGCGGACTCGCGGATGGCATTTTGGGCCTGTTCCAGTTTGCCCTGCACAACTTGTAGTCGTCCGGAGGCGGCAGCCTGACGGTAGCGGGCATCCGTGACGCGCTGGTTGAACTCCTCGTTGGCGGCCAGGTCAGGATTGGTGATGCTGCTTTGGATCAGCTGCTTGACTTGGAAGGTCTTGGGTTCGACCAGGGTTTTTAATTTGCCGTCCTGGTACAGCGAGATGCTGAGGCTGTAGCTGCCAGGTTTGACCAGGTAGCCGGTCTCGGCTCCTCCAAAAAGTTGATCGGGTCCAGGAGTGTAGCGTTGGTTGAGGGGAGCAGGGCTGTTGGTTCGGCCATCCCAGTGCAGTCTCTGGATGCCTTTCTTGACACCGGTCTTGATCTGCCTTACCACCTGCCCTTTGTCATTGGCTATGGAAAACAGCAGATAAGGATCGGGTTGTTCGTCCTCGGCACGGAGGCTATCCATGCTCGGGTAGAAGTATTTTTCTCCTTTTTCGTTTTTGGCCTTTTCTGATTCCTGTCTGATCGTTTTCAGTTTTTTCACCTCGTCGCGTATGGAGTAGGTGAACACCACGCCCGGTTTGGGATTGGGCGCATTGTAATACTGGGATCCGAGATGTCCCTTGTCGCGAAGTCCGATGGGGTAGCGCTCGTGATAGATCAATCCGTCCTTGATGTCAAAAATATGGGCTGGTTTTTCCAGATTTTCCTTTTTGAAATGGCGCAGACTGCTGTAATCGTCCAGGATGTAAAATCCGCGGCCGAAAGTGGCCAGCACGAGGTCATTCTCTCTGCGTTGAATCTCAATGTCGCGCACGGCAATGGTCGGCAGGCCGCTTTTGAGCTGGATCCATTCGACGCCTCCATCCAGGCTGGTGAAGCAGCCAAATTCCGTGCCGGCAAACAAAAGGCTGGGATCGACGTGGTCCTCGGCAATGCTGTACACAGATCCCCGCTGAGGCAAATTGGAAGCAATGGATTTCCAGGTCTTGCCTGCGTCTGTGGTTTTCAGCAGATAGGGCTTGAAGTCGCCGTAGCGGTGGTGGTTGAAGCAAACGTAGGCGGTGTTTTTATCGTGCAGCGATGCGATGATCTGATGTACATAGGACATGGCCGGCACGCCGGGCAGGTTGTCAAACCTGGTCCAGGATTTTCCTCCGTCCAGGGTCAGGTGAATGAGTCCGTCGTCGGTCCCCGCCCAGATCATATTTTCGTCAAATTTTGATTCCGCAATGCTGGTCAGTTGGCCGTAGATATCGGTGCTTCCGTTCTTGGCAATGGCATCCACAGACCATACCCGTCCCATGACCTCGATCTTGTTGCGATCGATCTGCCGGCTCAGGTCGGGACTGATTGCCTTCCAGCTGTTGCCCCGGTCGTCGGTGCGAAACAGCTTGTTGGCGCCAAAGTACAGTCGCGTCTGGCTGACCTGGCTGCTGAGCCGGGGCGCATC
>CAYXKO010000212.1:0-4876 GCA_964465435.1 uncultured Saprospiraceae bacterium
CCCAATCAAAAGGTGGTCAGCTATTTGACTGAGTCTTTTGCCCGTCACGGCTTGATTGCTTCTGATATTTCAGACTTTGAAATTACTTCTGAGCACGTGAGCTCCATTTCCGGGGTCCATCACATTTATTTTACCCAAAGAGCCAGGGGTATTCAAATTTACACTACAGAGAGCTCCATCCACTTTTATCCGGATGGAAGACTTCTGAATGAAAACATGAAATTTTTTGCCCGCTTGGAGCGGGCTGTTGTGGAAGCGCCTGTTCCTGGTTTGAATATTGACCAATTGTTGGAAAAGGTAGCCATCCAACTCGGGCTTCCCGGTGCCAAAACAAATAAAATTAAGGAGTATATAGGAGGAGCTGATCAGGAAGTGGTTTTGGAAGCAAATGCGCTCTCTATACAGGACATTCATGCTCAATTAAAATACATACCACTACAAAGAAGGAGCACAACGGCAAACCCGCAAATGAAGGATTCCCTGGTACTGGCTTGGGAAGTTTACATATACGAAGCCAGCCAGCTTCACTTATGGCATATTCTTGCCGATGCAAATACCGGTTCAATTATTTTTAAAAATGATTTGGTTCTGAATTGTGGATTTGGATCTGATCATTGTTTGGATTCTCATAGTTCAGAATGTCAATCAGTTGAGAAAACTGGACGATATGAGGTGCCTGCATTTCCAACTCCTGCCATGGTAGGTGGATACAGGGTCTATGCCATGCCTGTGGAATCTCCGGGCCATGGAGGAAGAACCATGCAATTAAATCCTGACAATCCACTTGCATCCCCATTTGGATGGCATGATGTAAATGGAAGTGCAGGGTCTGAATATACCATAACCAGAGGTAATAACTGTCACGCCTATGAGGATGGCAATAATCCCGGATTTAGTCCTGATGGTGGAGGAGGCCTGACCTTTGATTTTCCGATCAACACGACTTATACAATGGGAGTTGATGAGTCAGAACCCGCAGCTATAACCAATTTGTTTTACTGGACCAATATCATCCATGATCTTATTTATCAGTATGGATTTACAGAAGCTGCCGGAAATTTTCAGGTCAACAATTATGGACGTGGAGGAATTGGCAACGACGATGTAATGGCTGAGGCCCAGGATGGTTCCGGTACCTGTAATGCTAACTTTGCCACGCCGATTGAAGGAAACCGTCCCAGAATGCAAATGTATGTTTGTGGCAACAGGGATGGGGATCTGGATAATGCTGTGATTGTACATGAATACGGCCATGGAATTTCAATTCGCCTTACCGGAGGTCCATTCAACTCCGGATGTTTAAATAATCAGGAACAGCCTGGCGAAGGTTGGTCGGATTGGTACGGCTTGGTCATGACCATGGAGGCCGGTGATCAGGGTACTGATTCCAGAGGGATTGGAACCTGGTTGTTTGGACAGGGTCCTAATGGCCCCGGTATCCGTCCTTATCCCTATACAACCAATATGGGTGTCAACCCGCATACCTATGATGCCATTAAAACCGCTGCGGTTCCCCATGGAGTGGGTTCTGTATGGTGTGCCATGCTTTGGGAAATGACCTGGTCATTGGTGAATCAATATGGATTTAACACCAATTTTTATACAGGCAATGGTGGAAATAACCGCGCTTTGGCACTGGTGACAGAAGCTTTAAAGCTCCAACCTTGTTCGCCCGGATTTGTGGACGCAAGGAATGCCATACTGAAGGCAGATACCGTACTATATGGAGCAGCCAATGCCTGCCTGATCTGGAAAGCGTTTGCAAAAAGAGGCTTGGGATTCAGTGCCATTCAGGGAAGCTCGGGCAGCAGATCCGATGGAGTTGAAGCTTTTGATATTCCACCCACCTGTCAAGCCCAGGCACCCCAAACAACCTGTTTTGATTATACAGGTCAGATTGTAAACTGGACCGTTCCGGCCGGTGTGACCAGTGTGACGATAGAGTCACGTGGAGCCCAGGGTGGTTCTAACGCATCCTGCCAAGGTCTTGGGGGTAGAGGCGCTATTATGACAGGAACTTTCACTGTGACACCCGGTAGTGTGTTGAAAATCCTCGTCGGTCAGCAAGGAGGAAATGGTGCCAATGGCGATGGCGGTGGTGGAGGTGGCGGTAGTTTTGTTGCCACTTCTGCTAATGTGCCTTTGATTGTTGCTGGAGGCGGCGGTGGTTATCAAGGAACTAATGGTTGTGGAGCCTTCCCAACGATTGGAATAGATGCCACAACGGCTGTAAATGGAATTAATGGAAATAGTTCATTAGGAAATACACCTAGTCGATTTGGTGTAGGAGGTGTCAATGGAAATGGTGCCACAAACAATCCGGGAGATTGCGGTCCGGCAGCTGCCAATGGAGGAGGATTTTTTACAAATGGTGCGACAAACTGTTTTGGATTTGTTGGAGGTAGTGCCTTTGTGAATGGCGGAGCAGGTGTTGTTTATCCTTTCAATCCGGGCTTTGGCAATGGAGGATTTGGTGGAGGCGGATGCTGTGACAACTTCGGTGGCGGCGGTGGCGGTGGGTACTCCGGAGGTGGAGGATCTTGGGATGATCCGACTAATGGCGGAGGAGGAGGCTCCTTTAACTCAGGAACAAATCAAAATAACTCTGTGGGCAATTTAGGTAATGGTAGAGTCTGTATCTCCTTCAATACTGCGGGCGCACCTCCGACCATTTCTTGTCCTGCCGCAATTACAGTCAGCTGTGCCATTGACGTGCCTGCTCCAAATACCGGTCTTCCGGTTGTTGGGGGTGGTTGTGGTACTCCTTTGACCGTGACTCGCAGATTGGATTCCATTACAAACCAGACTTGCAGAGACAGATACATCATTCATAGAATATACAGGGTGACCGATCCTTGTGGAGCCTTCGCTGAATGCATCCAATTGATCACGGTCAACGACGTAACGCGTCCATCTATGATCTGTCCTGTCGGCTTGACGGTACAGTGTGCCAGTGCGGTGCCTCCGGTGAACACGGGCAGTGTGATTTCTGCCGATGCCTGCGGCAATGCCGGCATCGTGGTGACACATGTAAGTGATACGCGCAGCAATCAGACTTGCGTAAACCGGTTTACCCTTACGCGGATCTATCAGGCCACGGATGCCTGCGGCAATACGAATACCTGTACTCAGGTGATCACAGTGAATGACAATACCGTACCGGTGGTGACCTGTCGCAATGTAACGATCTTCCTGGACCAAAATGGCAATGCCCGGTTGAACCCAACGGATGCAGTAGTGAGTGCAACAGATAACTGTACGGCCTCGGGCCAATTGGTATTGGGAGCCAGTGTGACCCAGTTTACCTGTGCGAACATAGGCCCGAACCAGGTGTCGATCACGGCTACGGATGAATGCAGCAATGTGGGCAGTTGCGTGGCGACGGTGACGGTGCGGGATACGATAGCCCCTGTGATCATGGGCTGTCCTTCGAAGTCGCCTGTGACCTTGAACCTGGGCCCCGGAGCGTGCGAGATCAGCTGGGATGCACCTCCGTTTATGGCCATGGACAACTGTCCGGCGGGAGCCTATTTCGGAGGTCGCAACACGGCCACGGTATGCTTGCCTCCGGCCAGCTACTGGTCGATCACGGGAGGCGCCGGCAGCTGGGGCGTGATGTTTGATCTTGTAAATACATCAGGCAGTTTGCTGAACCTTCAGTTATTGGGAGAGCGTGCATTTGCAAACGTTCCTCATAACATATACTATACAACCAACCCGGGTGGTCACGCTGCGGTGCAGGCTACGAGATCTGCCTGGACGCTTTGCGCAACGCGGACACCGAGGTCCGGAGCACAGTTTACGACGGTGATCGACAGCTTTAACCTGCTGACGGGTACCAGAACGGATACATTGAAGCGTTGCCCGCCGATCCAGGTGGAAAGCACGACGATAGGCTGTCTGACGATGCAGCCCGGAGAGACCCGGGGAATTTATATACATGCACCAGGAACGGTGGGTACGAATGCATCCCTGTTTACGGGTTGTGCCGGCCGTGCCATGGGAGATGCCAATGTCAATACGCCGATCAACGGGGCTACCTACACGGGCGGGGAATTTGCCGCACCGTTTATCAACAGCAGCTTTGGATTTGGGGGAGCGAACTGGATCGGAGTGATCGGATATAACCTGGCCAGTTCAAACCGGGTACCGTTGGTACAGACCTGCGGAGCACCGTACGGTCCGGGTTGTTTCTTCCCGATAGGCTGTACGAAGTTGTGTTACGAAGCCCGGGATGCATCCGGCAATGTAGGCAGATGTGAATTTGAGGTGTGCGTCAACGAATATGCGAATGCGATCACGGAGCTGGCGTGTAACGATGAGATCCAGATCAGTCTGGACGACAGTTGTTATGCGACGGTACATGCGGATATGGTACTGGAGGGAGGTCCATACCGTTGCTACGACAATTATGTGGTAGAGGTTCGCGATGAGATCACCAAGGCGCTGATCGACCGTCGGACGAACCGTACGGGCATCCAGGTAGGGCGCCAGGATGTGGGCAGGGTATTGATCATCCGTGTGACGGATCCGCGAACCGGCAACAGTTGTTGGGGTCGTGCGACGGTAGAAGACAAGATCGCTCCGAAGATCAGCTGTCCTCTGACAGTGGATGTTGCCTGTGGTACGGATGTAACCCCTGGCGGAATATTGGCAATTCCGGCAGTGGAAGAGAATTGTGGAGGCTATAGTCTGACCTATCGGGATATTGTGACCTACGGAGGATGCCCGCAAGGATTCTCCCAGATCATAGAGCGCAGATGGGTTGCGGAAGACCAGTTTGGCAACCGCGGCGAATGCATCCAGAGCATCCGTGTACGCCTTGGGGACCTGTTTGAGGTGACGGTACCACCGAATTACGATGGACTGGATCAGC
>CAYXKO010000213.1:0-4865 GCA_964465435.1 uncultured Saprospiraceae bacterium
CCCTGGAACCACTACTTTTAAAGTCAGGGTGTCTGATAAAAACTTTACGGATTGTTTCATAGAGAGACAGGTTACAGTTTTCGTACCGCCTCCCATTGGGTTAACTGTCAATAACGATACAATTCTTTGCTATACAACTGAGCTGCTCCTGAGGGCTGAAACCCAGGAGCGAAACGTCAAGGTGGAATGGTTAGATGGAATCGGAAGATTTTTGGGAGATGGTTACAGCCTGATCAGGTCTTTCAGAGATTCCCAGTACATAAAAGCTTTCGCAACCGATGTTTACGGTTGTTCTACCGTGGACTCTTTCAAGGTAGTGCCCATTATTTCCAATTATGAAATTACAGGAAGAAAGAACTTCTGTCTCGGGTCAGATGGCAGAATTGAGTTTATACCCAAAGACGGGCATAAATATACCTTTGAGTGGTCTCCGATCAGATTTATTGTCAACAAGCAAAATGCCAATGAATTTGTTATTGTAAAACCGGAGGATACAACGGTATTTTATGTTGACTTTGAAAATGAATATGGTTGCCGGTACAGAGATAGTTTTCAGGTAAATATCAGTAAATTCGTCCCCCCCCTGGAAGCATGGGCAGATCCGGACACAATCTATTTGGGCGGCTCATCCACGCTTCATGTAACTGCTGGCTTTAAGGATTATGTTTGGCTTAATCCTCAGAATCCTCCCGTGTTGGATTGTATTACTTGTACTGATCCGGTAGCCACACCCAAATCTTCCTCTGTTTTCAGAGTACGTGCTCTGAATGATGATGGATGTGAAGGTGAAACTGATGTTTCTGTATTTGTCATCCTGCCCAAGTGTGATGAAACTGACATTTATGTTGCCAATATTTTTTCTCCAAACGGAGATTTAAATAATGATGAATTTATTGTAAGAAGCAATTTTATAGACGAAATTGAATTGTCTGTTTACGACAGATGGGGACAGAAGGTTTTTGAGACCCGGGATAAGGATAAAGGATGGGATGGAACATTTAAAGGACAGGACTTGCCCCCGGATGTCTATGCCTACTATTTTAGAGTCCTTTGTATCGGGGGCGATACATACTTTAAGAAAGGCAATGTTACCTTGATGCGCTAAGGAATCTGCTGTCAAGTAAATGGCCAAATAACGGGGCATAAACTGCCATATATTTTATATCTTTACATATGATTAAATATAGCGATATATTTATATGAATCATATTGTAAGTCAACGATTTATATCTTGCTATGAGGAACTTATTGCCTCAAAGTTGATTAAAAGTGCGCGGCAATTTGCCTTGAGGATGGAGTTTTTGCCTCAGACTTTTCACGAAATCCTGAAAGGGCGCCGGGAAGTTAGTCTTGATTTAATTTTGAAATCCGTTGAAATATTCAATTTCAACACTCATTATCTTTTTACCGGAACCGGTCCCAGACTTTTAAAAGAACAGTCATTTGGCGATCTTAAAGTTCTCACCATTGTGACAGGTCACGATGGCAATGAAGAAATTGTTCACGTTCCGGTAAAAGCCCAGGCAGGATATCCAGGCAGTCTTTCTGATCCGGTGTTTGTAGATGAGCTTCCGAGGTACAGGCTTCCTGATTTCAAGTTTAAAACGGATGGGACCATGCGTTCCTTTGAGGTCTCAGGTGAAAGCATGGTGCCTACTTTTATGCCCGGTGATTTTGTCATAGCCTCTTATCTTCATTCCTATTACTGGGAATCACAACTCAAGCCCGATATTCCCTATGTCATAATTACCCAAAACGATGTTTTTGTCAAAAGGGTAACTAATCTTTTAAGATCTGAACACAAGATTCTGGTGCACTCTGATAACAAAATGTATGATTCTTATGCCATCCATGTAAAGGAAATCAGGGAAATCTGGCAGGTAAGGGCCAAGGTTTCCACTGTTTTGGATAGCCCGGAGTCTAAATCCGAGGTCTCCCTACAGGATATCAAGTTAATGGTCGAGCATCAAAATCGCCTGATTTCTGAGGCTTTATCAAAACTTTAAGCGGTTTTCTATCAATTCCGAGGTATTGGCTTATTATATACGAAAGCCTTCGTATATTTGTTCTTAAATTCAATCCATGACACATAGATTCAGTTTTGTTATCACCTTTTTTTGTTTATTTACTTTGGTTGATGCACAGGAGTCCCGTCTACTCAGGTTTCCTGCAATACATGGGAATAAATTGGTCTTTACTTATGCCGGCAACCTATACCTCTGTTCTTCCGATGGGGGTGTTGCAAGAAGGCTGACGGATCATCCCGGTGTTGAGATTTTTGCAAGATTTTCTCCGGATGGAAAGTCCATAGCATTCTCCGGACAATATGACGGTAATACAGAGTTGTATTCAATGCCATCTGAAGGGGGAATTCCCACAAGAATGACCTATACAGCTACACTCAACCGCGACGATGTTTCTGACAGAATGGGGCCTAACAATATTTGCATGGGTTGGAAGGATTCAGAAACTGTAATCATGCGTTCACGGGCCAAGGAGTTTAATGATTGGAAAGGGCAACTGTACCTGGTAAGGAAGGATGGTTCCTTGCCGATGCAGGTTCCTGTGCCTCATGGTGGCTTTTGCAGTTTCTCACCGGATGGAAAAAAAATGGCCTACAATCGTGTTTTTCGGGAATTCAGAACATGGAAAAGATACCGTGGTGGTCAGGCCGATGAAATATGGATTTATGATTTTGAAACCAAGAAGACCAGCAAGATCACAGACAATCCCGCTCAGGACATTATTCCAATGTGGTTTGAGAGCAGGATTTACTTTTTGTCCGACCGGGATAACAGGATGAATTTATACGTGTATGATTTGAAATCCGGTAAAACCACAAAATTGACAGAATTCAAAGATTACGACATCAAGTTTCCATCCCTGGGTGGCGCTCATATTGTTTTTGAGAATGGGGGGCATATTTATAAACTAGATCTTAATTCTCATAAGTATCAGCGGCTGAGCATATCAATCCATGAAGACTTTTCCTCCGGGCGTTCCAAATGGGTGCAGGCTAAGGATTATATATCCTCTTCAGATATTTCTCCCGATGGCAACCGGGTCTGTCTTTCGGCCCGCGGAGAATTGTTTACGGTTCCGGCCAAAAATGGTCCTGTCCGAAACCTGTCATTTACTTCAGGTGCCCATGAGAGAAATGTCAGTTGGTCACCCGATGGCAGTAAAATTGCATTTGTCTCAGACCATTCGGGAGAAGATGAGGTTTATGTGCAAAAGGCCGATGGATCTGAGAAACCCGTCCAGATTACTGAAAAGAGCAAGTCCTACAAATATCATCCTGTATGGTCTCCCGATGGCACCAAGCTGATATATTCTGACCGAAACCAAAAAGTTTATTTAGTGGATGTCATTCAAAAGAAGGAAACAGTGATCTTCAGTTCAGACGTATTTGAGATCAGGGATTACAAATGGTCTCCTGACAGCAGGTACATATGCTACACTAATCCGGTGAGAAGAGGAAATTCGGTGATCAATATTTATAGTGTCGAAGATAAAAAGAATCATACAGTAACAGAACCCTGGTTTGATTCCTACCAACCAAGCTTCAGTACGGATGGTAAATACCTCTATTTTGTGTCTCAAAGGACATTTAACCCTTCCTATAATAATTTGGAGTGGAATCACGCCTATTTCGATATGGCAAAAATATATTTGATCACTTTGCAAAAGGATGTCATAAACCCTTTGGGGCCCAAATCCGATGAGGCAGGTATTCGAGATTTGAGTCCTGGGCGTGAAAAGGACAATGAGGGATCCAAATCCGTTAAAAATAAGGAACCAATAAATACATCAAATCCGGAGCCGGATAAAAAGAAATCCAGATCCACAACCATTGATTTTGAAGGCATTCTTGACAGGGTAGTGGAGTTGCCGGTTTCCCCTGGAAATTATTGGAATCTTGTCAGTCATGAAGATAGAATTTATTATTTCAGATCATCCTTGAAGGAGCAGGCCAAAATGTGTTACTACGACCTCAGGAATCTTAAGGAAACGGAGTTTGGCGAAAGAATAAATGATTTCACCATCAGTGCTGATCTGAAAAAAATGCTGGTTCAGTCAAGCGGAAAGTTTTATGTTACAGAGATTCCTGCATCAAAAATTAATCTGGAAAATGCAATAAATCTGGATGAGATGAAGGTGCTGGTAAATCGAAATGAAGAGTGGCGACAGATCTATTTTGAATGTTGGAGACAAATGCGTGACTTTTTTTATGATCCCAATATGCATGGTGTTGATTGGGAGAATGTTAAAAATAAATATGCGGAACTGCTGCCACATGTGAATCACCGAATAGACCTCACCTATATTATAGGGGAAATGATCGCAGAGCTGAATTGCGGCCATGCCTATGTGGGGGGAGGAGATTATCCAAAGGCTGAAAGGATCCAGCTGGGATTATTAGGCGGAGAATTGGTAAAAGATAAATCAGGTTTTTTCAAAATTGTAAAAATTTACCGAAGTCAGAACTGGGACAAATCCGTTCGTTGTCCATTGACAGAAATGGGGGTGAATGCACAGTTGGGAGATTACATATTTTCGGTAGACGGGATCTCGACCCAAAATATTGCTAACATTTATTCCTTGTTGCCAGGCAAAGTGAATCAACAGGTTAAGATGCGGATCGGTAAATCTGATAATGAGTCAGATTCAAGAGAAGTGACGATCGTGCCCATTGCGGATGAAAGCAGGCTAATCTATTACGATTGGGTACAAACGAATATTGACAAGGTCAATAAAGCAACCGGCGGAAGGGTGGGGTATATCCATATTCCCAACATGGGATCAGAGGGATTGAACGAATTTGCGAAATATTTCTATGCTCAGTTGTACAAAGAGGCTTTGAT
>CAYXKO010000214.1:0-4826 GCA_964465435.1 uncultured Saprospiraceae bacterium
GAAATAGAACCAAAATTAATTACTGGTTCTAATAAACAGGTAGTGTTAGCAGCATTACAAAAACATAAAGATTTAAAACCATCTGACAAAATAGTAGTAAATAATTTAGCAAACACATTAAATAATTTAATAATAGATGAAGGTGTTGAAGAAGAAGAAGGAGATAAAATAGAAGAATGGGTAAAAAATAATTTAACATCATTTGTAGATAAACCTGGTGAGCAACAACAAACAACTGGCTTCACCCTCCAGCATCGACTCCATCGTCACCAGCAAAGGTCAGGAAGATCATGTCAGCATGGCGGCCAACGCAGGTCTTCGCTGCATGGAACTCGTCAGCCATGTGTCCCAGGTCCTGGCCATGGAATGGATGACGGCTGTCCGGGCCTGGCAATACAGAAGCAACTGGCAATTGAATGGGCCTTTGAGGGATTGGGTAGAACAATACCTGGCTCTGGTTCCATTTGTCGAGGAAGACCATATTCCATCCGTTCAGTTCTTGCCGGCGCTGGAGTTTCTGAGAAAACAAGCTGCCAGTGATGAGACCTAGGTTATTTTTCTGGCTGACGACCTGCTGGCTGATCTGCGGATCTATGAGATCTCAGTCGGGTTACACCTTGTCACTGGAGACGGTCAGGCTGGTCCCACACAACACCAAATTTCTCTATGAGCCAAGGGGTGTGGGAATCTGGCCTCAGGCTTCCCTGTACTGGCAGACCAGTGGTTCTGAATATTGGCATCAAGTATACGGCAAGCCCAGATTCGGAGTGCAGCTTGGCCTGATGTATCTTGGTCAACCCACAGAAATCTTAGGTTGGGCGTACAGCATTTATCCGTATGTCGATTTTGGATTCAGACACCGTTCCAGCTCCTCATGGAGGTTTATCATTGGTTCAGGATTAGCCTATACCCCCAGGGTCTATGATATCAAGAACAATCCCCTTCAAAATGCCCTGAGCCTGGTCATCAACAACCACACAACATTCAAGTTACAGTACGAGAGGAAAATTGACAAACGGTCACAAGTATTATTGGGATTTTCACTCAATCACATTTCAAATGGCGGCATTCAGTTGCCCAACCTGGGTCTTAATTTTTTAGGTGTCGATCTGGCCTGGAAAAGATCTTTTGCAATTCCGGATAGAAATGAATTAGTCTTGGTAACCAGGCCTGAAAGTTGGCAGCGCTGGAATTTTGGCACATCCCTGGGTTTTGCAATGAGGGAGTTGAGAACTCCAGGTGGTCCCAAACTGCCTGTCTATGTCTTATCTGTGGACGCAGGATACCGGTACAGGCCTTTTATGGCCTGGCGTCTGGGCCTGGAGTCAGAATACCATACCCTTGCTCCCTATTTTGCGTCACACACAGAGCTTTACCCCGACATCAGCAGCGCCTGGAGGCAGGGATTCAGGTTTCAGATGTATGGAAGTCACGAGTGGATGATCGGTCCCCTAAGTCTTGAAACCAGGGTTGGGGCGCAAATATTGGATCTGCCGGTGCTGGGATCCAAAAGAGTATTTTTCAAACTTTGTATGCAGTATTTTATCGACATACCCAAGGTCAGAGGCCTGCAATGGGCGCCCGGCATAGCACTGAAAACCCACTACGGAGTGGCTGAATATGCGAGCATGACTTCCACATTCAGGTTTGGACGGAAGAAATGAAATATCGGTTTGATTGCTTATGAGTATAGAACGCCAATGACTGTATGAAAAATTCAACTTAAGCAGAGTCTATTTCCTGAGCTTGAGTGAGGCAATATTTCTGCCGATTTTCTTTCCCTGATCGACGCCTGCATCAATTCCAAAGCGATAGTGAATTCCACCATACAGCCTTGAAAGGGCAACCTCGGAAGCACACTGGGAAAAGCTGTCGTAAGATCTGGGCCGGCCGTCAATATCCGTTCTTGACTCGTGCGTGCGGTCTGTAAAACTGTAGAAATCTCCAAAATAATCAGCCAATACGGTCAATGATGCACCTGTCTGCACGGAATGTCCGCTGGTATATTCGGGGAAAGGAGGAGTGGACAGCAAGGTTTTAAAATTGGGATCGATCTGCTCCTGAATATATGTGACAGGCCTCAAGAGGTTAAACTGATATTTGCATTTCCAGCAGGAAATGAAGGCGTCGTGAATTGACATGCCCACTTTCGCCATGATTTCGGCAGCATCCATGAGGTTTAAATCTTCCTGAGCAATCACCTGCAGGGCGATGGACATGGAGTGGCCACCCGGCGTAGCGGTTCGTCCAGGATCGTCGCTCCAGAATTCAGCAATGGTTTTGGTTTCCGGGGTCAGATTGATGACATTGGAATAAACTTCCTTGGCAGCGATATAAAAGAGACTATTTGGATCGGTGCTGTAAACAGGGTGACTTGGAGGTTGTGTTCCTGAAATATTGTTGTTTAGAAATGGACGTACTTCTCCCCAGTAAGGTTGCATTGGTTTTTGGTTGGGGGCCGTTGGTTTCCAGACACCGGGAATGTTGGGAAGGGTGAAGTCCGGAAAATTGGCGAGGTAGGCCTCGGCTTTTCCGTCGGTAGCTGCGTAGTCATAGACGGCCTTGCCCATCCTTTTGCCAAAATCGATGGACCTCAAACGAACGGACGCATCTTTTTCATCCACTGAATTTGAGATGGCATTTTCCAGACTGTCTATGACCGCTTTCAGTTCTAAGCTGCTGGTTTTGAAATTCAGCCTGGCAAATTCAGCCATGGCCGCGTTTGCCACCAATTCCCAATGGTGCTCTTTCTTCCTGTCCAAAGTCGGGAAACTACCCGCAGGTATTCCGTCCACGAGTCCCTGAAGGGAATTTTTATCCAAGCTGCCTTGTACCAGGGATTCGTACAAACATACAGATGAATAACCATAAGTTCTCGCTGCAACCGGCGGGGTGAAGCCTGCTGTGCCGCGTACCAACCTGAATGTAAGTCCAAACCATTTTTGGGCCAGCTCATTGCCGAATCCGGAGGGCCTTTTGTTCACAGCCGGATCAGGGTCGTCTTCCCGGCACTGGAAAACGGTCAGTAATATAGCAAGGGCAAATAATAATCGTAAATTCTGTACTTTAAACAAGAATGAGTGCCTGTTTTCCATATTTGTTCTGTTTAGGGAAGCAAATATATCAAGAATCAGACTCAATGCAATATTAATGTTTTTTAATTTCTTTGTTGATTCAGTCATTTAAAGACCAGTCATAATCCTTATATGTAATGTTGCGGATCTCAGTATTTTGAGTCGGACCATATTTGCTGATAAAATTTCTGACGCCACGCGTTCCCCCAAAATCCCCGGCATACCATTTGAAGATCATGGAAATGGAGGCCTTTTTCTGAGGACCCAATTCATTGCGAAAGGGATCGGAAAGAAACTTTTTTGTAACAAAGTCGAGCTGTTGGTTGAGCCTGGTGGGTTCAAAGGCTTCTCTGTGCAGCGCCGGACAGGATCTGGAAGCGCATACCAGGGCCATGTGTAATCGAGGGTCACTGAATTTTTTTCTCAGAATACTATGTTCGATGTGATTGAGATTCATAATCTCATTTCCGATCCGGATAAACCTTATGTCCCATGGAGAATTGACAAGGGGGATCCGGCCGCCGATCTCCTTGATACTTTTGACCGGGTAGTGTCGTATGATCAGCTGAACGGTAAAAGCATTATAGGCATTGATCCAATAGGCCTTGGCACGTTCAGCATCCCAAGCGGACTGCGGAGGATTGTTTGCAAGGGAAATCAGGTATTGGTTGAGCAATTGGCTGTCGCGGATAAATCCCTTGTAATCCACCTTTCCACTTTCGCTTAGGTGTTTGGTCAGGAGTTGTGTCCAAATCTGGTGGTTGTCTTGTGCCGGCAGCAAAACTGTGTAGCCGACCCAAAAGCTCACCTGCAAAAACCAGGTTTTAAGCGGGGTAAAATTTTTGTAGTTCATTACGTGTAAAAACGCAAAATCAATCCCAAGGGTTGTAATCAAATCAAAATGCCTCCAGGGCCTTGATATAAACGCCGCTACTCCGAAAGCCCAGACCATAATCCAGGGTGATGTGCAGGTTCTGGTCCCTGACGGCAAGAAATCTGAGTCCGGCTCCGGCATTGGGCCTTAAATAGGAAGGATGAAACTCTTTCGAGGGATTATAAACAGCGCCCAATCCCCCAAAGACAACACCCTTAAATCGCCAAAAAAGTGGAAACCTCAGTTCGGCTTGAACCAGACTCATCATATTATCCCGAAACCTGCCCAGGATATAGCCTCTTAAAAATGCAGCGGTGCCCAGAAAAGGCAACTGGTGAAAGGGAACCTGGCCGGCAGAGAAGTGTTGCACGGTATTCACAGCTAGGATCAGCCGTGGCTTTATACTCCAGATCCCGGTTGCGGAGAGATAAAATGCTCCATAATTGAAATCGCTGCCGATCAAACGGTCTGCTGCGATCAGTTGAAGTTCTGTAAAAAAGCCTTTGGAGGGGTAATAGATATTGTCCCTTGAATCATAGTTGAAAGAGATACCCAATCCGGATGCCGACCCATCCTTGCTGCCTCTTATGGTCCCGCTGATCAGCTCTCCGCCCTCCTTAAATTTGGTAAAATCAAAGTGATCAAATACGTATCGCAAACCGAGGAAGTGATATCTCCCAATCTTTTTCAGTGCGTTGATCCGGATCCTGAACAGGTCTGCGTCATAATTTTCAAATCCATTTTCCTGGCGGTTTCCGATGCCAAAGTAATAGTACACGTAACGGAAAAAACCAAGTTCGCCGTTCAGCCAGTATTTGGACCCCGGAGTAAATACCTGAAATGGCATGTGTAGTAGAATCTGCTTTCTTTGGGTAAAG
>CAYXKO010000215.1:0-4787 GCA_964465435.1 uncultured Saprospiraceae bacterium
CCAATGGTCCCGGAGATCCATCAGCCATGGATTACGCCATTGACTTTACATCGAAAATGCTGGACACGAAAATCACCGTTTTCGACATCTGCCTGGGGCATCAAATATTGGGTCTCGCTACCGGGATCAAGACCTTAAAAATGTTTCATGGCCACAGGGGAAGCAATCATCCGGTCAAGAATCTGATGACCGGATTGGGGGAGATCACATCCCAAAATCATGGATTCGCAGTGGATATGGATGCTTTAAAAGGCAGGTCTTCCGATATTGAACTGACGCACATAAATCTGAACGATCAGAGCGTAGAAGGATTCAGATTCAAAAACAAGCCGGTATTTAGTGTCCAATATCATCCCGAAGCCGGTCCGGGGCCTCATGACTCCCGTTACCTGTTTTCCGATTTTGCAGGTATCGTGCAGCGCGAATTGGGAATCAAGCACACTGTAAACTAAATATACTTTTATGAGCCGAATTGTTGAAGTTCTTGCAAGACAGATCCTGGACAGTCGTGGTGTTCCCACAGTTGAGGCAGACGTATATACGGAGGAGGGTTTTCTGGGGCGGGCCGCTGTGCCTTCAGGAGCTTCCACCGGCACATATGAGGCAGTGGAGAAAAGAGATCAGGATCCCGCCGCCTATCATGGGAAAGGGGTATTAAAGGCATGTGAGTCTGTAGAAGATGAGATTGCAAGCAGAATTATCGGTCTTGAGGTAACTGAGCAACGTCTTATCGATCAGGCGATGATCGATCTGGATGCAACGCCCGATAAGTCAATTCTGGGTGCAAATGCCATGCTGGCCGTTTCATTGGCATGTGCCCGCGCTGCTGCAGATGAACTGGGGCAACCTCTGTACCGGTATTTGGGAGGAGTCAATGCCTATGTTACGCCACTCCCGATGATGAATATTATCAACGGCGGTGCTCATGCAGACAATGGTCTTGATTTTCAAGAATTTATGATAATTCCGGCAGGGGCGGAATCGACCACCCATGCCATCCAAATGGGGGCGGAAATTTTTCATACCCTGAAAAAAGTTCTTAAGGCACAAAGCTATTCTACCAATGTCGGCGATGAGGGTGGGTTTGCACCTTCCCTGGCTTCCAACCAACAGGCTATAGAGCTTATTTTGAAAGCGATTGAACAAAGCGGATATCGCCCCGGAGAAGATGTTTGGATTGGTTTGGATGCCGCGGTTACGGAAATGTTTGATTCTTCCACCGGTTTGTACCATTTCCATAAATCAGGGGCCGGTAGCATGACTTCTGAGGAAATGGTTGGCTTTTGGGAGGATTGGGTAAACAGGTATCCCATTATTAGTTTGGAGGACGGATTGGCTGAGGATGACTGGAATGGCTGGATTAAGCTTTGTGAAAGGTTGGGAAATCGAATTCAACTCGTAGGAGATGATCTGTATGTGACCAATGTGGAAAGATTGTCCAAGGGGATCAGCATGAAGGCTTCAAATTCCATCTTAATCAAGGTCAACCAGATCGGAACACTCACAGAAACCATTGATTGCATACGGATGGCTCAGCAGGCTTCATTTACCACAGTCGTTTCCCACCGGAGTGGTGAGACGGAAGACCACTTCATAGCCGACCTTGCTGTGGCCCTGAATTGTGGTCAGATTAAAACCGGCTCCCTGTCCCGTTCTGACCGGATTGCAAAATACAACCAGCTGATCCGGATCGAAGAGGAATTGTCGGGTCAGTTCAAATTCTTCGGCAAAAGATTGGTTGAAAAGTAAATCATATGTATATTTGTCTCTAATTCCATGATTTGTGACAAAAAGCACCTCTTTTTTTCATATTCCGTATAGAGTTACCATGTTCATTTACAGAAACAAGGGGCTGATTCTCATCTTCTTGTTTGCGTTGTACATGTTGTTGTTTGACAAGTTTAGTGTTCTCAACCAATTCAAAATATACAGCAATTTAAGAGAGCTGCGGGAGGAGAAAGGAAACTACGAACAACTAATTAAACAGGCCATTTCAGATAAAAGAGACTTGGAGGTCAATTATGAGAAATTTGCGAGAGAAAAGTACCATATGTCCCGAAAGGATGAGGATGTATTTATCATAGAAACAAGAAAAAAGACTAAGGAATAAGACATGAGCGTATTGGTTAATAAGAATTCAAAGATCCTGGTACAGGGATTTACGGGAAAAGAAGGAACTTTTCATGCCGAGCAAATGATAGCCTATGGAACCCCATTGGTGGGCGGAGTGACCCCTGGTAAAGGCGGACAGACCCACCTGGGCCTTCCTGTTTTTAATACGGTCAGTGAAGCTGTGCAAAAGACCCAGGCGGACACTTCAATTATTTTTGTACCCCCTGCCTTCGCAGCAGACGCAATAATGGAAGCTGCAGAAGCCGGCATTCTGGTCATTATTTGCATCACGGAGGGGGTGCCTGTACAGGATATGGTCAAGGTGAAGGAATATCTCAAGAATTATCCATGCACGCTGATCGGCCCCAACTGTCCCGGCGTCATAACGCCCGATGAGGCCAAGGTAGGCATCATGCCCGGATTCATACACAGAAAAGGGCATGTCGGCATCGTTTCCAGATCCGGCACTCTGACCTATGAGGCTGTAGATCAGGTTACCAAGGCCGGCTTGGGACAGTCCACCTGTATTGGCATAGGGGGAGATCCCATACCCGGGACCACAACATTGGAGGCTGTTCAGATGCTGATGGCGGATTATGATACAAATTGTATCGTCATGATTGGTGAGATCGGGGGGAGTATGGAGACTGAGGCGGCCGAATGGATCAAGGAATATGGCACCAAACCGGTGATCGGTTTTATTGCCGGAAAAACTGCGCCCAAAGGCAGAAAAATGGGACATGCCGGTGCAATCATCGGAGGTGCTGCAGATACCGCAGAGGCAAAAATCGAAGTGATGAAAGCTTGTGGCATCCATGTGGTTGATTCTCCCTCGATGATCGGCGACATGGTAAAAAAAGTATTGTCCTGATAGGGCTTCTAGCCTGAAAAGTTAATTTGATCGACCGGTATTTATCACTATGAAAGCCACGCCTCTGTGGCGCCATCATCCCTGGATGGTTGAATCAGTTTTACCTGAGGGTGTGATTTGAGAATTTGCCTTACGTGTTCTCTTAATACACCGGTGCCTTTTCCGTGAATGATCGTAATGAAAGGGATTCTCTGATTGATAGCGTTTTCCAGGAATATTTGAAATTGTTCCAGCTGGTGGTTGATGATCCTTTCCGGCAGGCTGCCCGCCAATTCAGGTTTCAATGTTTCGATGTGGAGGTCAATTGAGTTCCCTTTTTTCTCCGGAGCAGGACTGGGTTTGCTCGGAAGTTGGATGACTTGTTTTTGTGGGTGAAAATCCAATTCCTCTTCTATTCTCAGGTCATCGAGGGAGCAAAGAATCAGGCCGCGGTTTGTGTGCACCACGATTTTGTCATTTCGCTTTTCACCCTTGTAAATTCCGGTGAGGTTTTCCGAAATGATCAGGACCTTTTCTCCAACCCATAGTTCCTCCTCTTTGAGCATAAGGAATCAATGTTTTGAAGGAAATTTTGTTCGATCATTTTGAAGATGTTTTCCCATGTTTATGTAAATCTATATCTTCACGGCTTCTAAAAAAAACATAGTTTTGAAAATAGGTGTGATTAAAGAAACCAGGCCCGGAGAAAAACGGGTTGCGATGAGTCCTCAGATATGTAAGCAATTGATTGCAAAGGGATTCGAGGTGGTTGTGGAAAAATCTGCGGGCGAGTCCTCCGCTTTTACTGATTCGGATTACCAGGCAGCCGGTGCCAGTGTGGCAACGGATCGTTCCAATCTTTTTGATCAGTGCCAGATTTTGGCCAAGGTGAATCCCTTCAATGCGGATGAAATTGAGCTATTGAAAAGAGGAACCATAACTCTTTCACTCATTTACCACGCACTGAATCCGGAAGTGATAAAGGCTATGGCGGAAAAAGGGATAAGCGCCTTTTCAATGGATGCCATTCCACGTATCTCCAGGGCTCAAAGCATGGATGTGTTGAGCTCTCAGGGAAACCTGGCGGGTTATAAGGCCGTCATTCTGGGTGCTGAGCAAATGACACGGATTTTTCCGTTGATGATGACTGCTGCGGGCACCATCACTCCTTCCAAAGTATTGATTTTTGGAGTTGGTGTTGCGGGGCTGCAGGCCATCGCCACCGCAAAAAGGCTGGGGTCTGTGGTGGAAGCCACTGATGTCAGGCCGGAAACCAAGGAACAGGCCGAGTCGCTGGGTGCCAAGTTTATTTCTGTGGATGATGAGGGCGTCAAGGTAGAAGGAGGATATGCCAAAGAGGTAAGTGCGGAATACCTGGCCAAGCAAAAAGCTGCGGTAAACAAATCTCTTTTTCAGGCTGATCTCGTGGTGACCACCGCTCTTGTGATGGGAAGAAAGGCTCCGGTCTTGATCACGGAGGAACAGGTTAAGCAAATGAAATATGGCTCCGTAATCGTCGACATGGCTGCCGAGCAGGGTGGCAATTGTGAACTTACCGAACCCGATAAAATTGTCGTTAAACATGGCGTAAAAATTGTGGGGATCACCAATCTGCCCTCGACCCTTGCCACCAACGCCAGTGAGTTATATGCAAAAAATCTTCAAAACCTGTTGTTGCATCTGGCCGATAGCAAGGGATTCAAGTGGGATATGGATGAGGAGATCACAAAAGGTACGCTTATCATCCACGATGGAAAAATTTTAAAACAATAGAAATGCAGATCCTGGAATTAACCGTGGTCAAACGCGACGGCCGCCACGAGAC
>CAYXKO010000216.1:0-4785 GCA_964465435.1 uncultured Saprospiraceae bacterium
GGAGAGATGGACAAAGGGGTTTGCTGTCTTATATCCGTCTTGGATTGACCGGATTTCAGACCTATCGTCCCCTAAAATGCGAATTTGGGGATTTTACTTTTCAAAACCTGCTTTCGGTGGAACTGGCAAATTCCTCTCAGCTGGGCAACGGAGCCTGGATTTCTCCTCATTCTTTGACCGATGATGGTCATGCAGAGCTGGTCTTGCTCAGAAAGCCGGGATTTCTGTCCGTGCCGGGCATTATTTACAGGACCTTTACCAGGCGACTCAATTCTTCAGCATTTATTCAGATACTGAAGAGCGAACAGGGAGTCATCCGGTCTGATTTTCCTGCAGAATGGCATGTAGATGGAGAATATAAAGGCATTACCGATCGTTTGGAATTTGAGGTTCTTCCCAAAGCATTAAAAGTCATTCATTAAATCAATTTATATGTACCCGTTCAAATTTTCCGGATTTTTACTCCCCTCATTTGCAGTTCTGTTGTTTGCTTTTCTATTTGCCTGTGACGATCATCACGATTGTTGTGACACAGAAAAGCCAACCGTGGAGATTCTCTCACCGCCTGATAATTCCTTTACCGTGACAGGCGATAACCTGGACATCCGGGCAGTTGTGGAGGACAACAGCCTTCACGAAGTAAAGCTCGAGATTACCAGGGCCTCTGACTCAACCACAGTGTACACCAAGAGCTACAGCGTGCATGGCAAGAAGAGTTTTTCCCTGAATGAAACCTGGCTCGTACCCAAACTGGCAGATGTGGAGACGCAGGTCATCATCCGGGTGATTGCTGAAGACCAGGGAGACAACCTGGTATCGGACTTTGTAAGTTTAAGTGTATTTCCCAAGTAATTCAAAGCTGATTATACGTGAAAAAAATAAACCTGGGCATACTCTTCGGAGGAAAGAGCGCCGAGCATGAAATTTCCCTTCGGTCGGCCAGATCCCTGATTCAGGCGGTCGACAGGGAAAAATACAATCTTCTGCTGATCGGTGTCTCGCGCGACGGAAAATGGTATCTGAGAATGGATATTTCCTCACCCGAGAAATCAAATGCAAATGAATCCGGTCATGGGGAGTTGTTGATGAGGAAAGAAGCAGAAGGCAGCTCGCTATTACCGGAAGGCAAATCCGGAGATCTTTTAAAACTGGATGTTGTCTTTCCGATCATGCATGGGAGCTATGGAGAGGATGGAACGATCCAGGGATTTTTGAAAGCACTCGACATACCCTTTGTGGGTGTGGACCTGATGGCCAGCGCGATTGGCATGGACAAGGACATGGCCAAAAGGATCTGGCGGGATGCAGGTATCCCCATTGCAAGATATCGCTGTCTGACCCGCAGGGACCTGAGCAATCTGGACCAGTCATCCATTGTGGAAGAACTGGGATTACCGCTTTTTGTCAAACCGGCCAAGGCGGGCTCCTCCGTGGGCGTGCATAAGGTTACTGCCGCAAGGGATTTGAGGGCAGCCGTAGAAGATGCCTTGCGCTACGACCACAAGGTTTTGGTAGAGGAAGCTGTGCCGGGCAGGGAAGTTGAGTGTGCAGTACTGGGAAATGAAGAACCCAGGGCATCCATTCTGGGAGAAATCATTCCTCAGTCGGATTTCTATTCCTATCAGGCAAAATACCTGGATGAAAACGGAGCGGTTCTTAAGATTCCTGCCGAGGTTTCACCCGATGTGGAAAAGGCCATACGGGATGCCGCAATCCTTGCCTTCAGAAGTATCGAAGGCGAAGGCTTGTCCCGGGTGGACTTTTTCCTGAAACCCGATGGCAGTTTTGTCATCAATGAGATCAATACGATGCCGGGATTCACCGAAATCAGCATGTATCCGAAACTCTGGGAACATACAGGAGTACCTTATCCTGAACTGATAGACAGACTCGTGGGGCTGGCTTTGGAAAGACACGAGCGGGATAAAAATCTAAAAACCAGCTTTGATTGATGCAGCCGGAAAAAAAATAATTGTAGATAAAGCAAACGCGATGATTTGCTGAAAACAATCCCTCCGGATTATGGTCGGATTAATCCGGTAGAGCTTTATCGCACGAGCGTAAAATCTCCTTGTATCAGCTGAATTTCTCCATTCTTCCACTCCAGTTGGATCAGATAAACATACACTCCCGGATTCAGGGGTTCTCCCCTGAACCTTCCGTCCCAGCCTTCTGCAGGATCATTGGGAGGAAAATCAGATTTTTG
This sequence comes from uncultured Saprospiraceae bacterium, assembly GCA_964465435.1. GTDB lineage: Bacteria > Bacteroidota > Bacteroidia > Chitinophagales > Saprospiraceae > Vicinibacter. Next base: position 2,207 of record CAYXKO010000216.1, read on the forward strand.
AAACAGAAGAGCACCCCAACGGTCAAATATGGACATGGAGCGGATGATGCGGTAACTGTCTTCAGTGACCACCGGATAAAATCCATCGTTGACTCCGTCGTCGTTGGGACTGAAAGCATTGGGGACCCAAACTCCCCTGCGTATGATCCCGATCAGGATGTTGGCGCTGGCTATGCACCCCTGACGATTGGAGTAGGTGATCGTATAAAGTGTTTCTTTTTGCAATCCGATTATTTCAGGCCTGGCACAATCGGAGCAGCTCAGATGATCTGTCGGGGACCACTTGATCCAGGCAATGGAATCTTCAGGAATTGAAAAAATGGGCATCAGGGTCAGTGGGTCGCCCTCATTGATCTTGACGGATGGAGGCAGGCTGACACCTGTTGCAGATGGATTTGTCACATCAAAATCCTTGCTCAGGACACAACCGTTTGCATCCACCACGCGCAATTGGTGCCGTCCCGGACTCAAGCCGGACAGGAAAGTGCCTGAAATATTTTGATTGTCTACGAAGTAGGAATAGGGCCCGGCTCCCCCGATGACCCGGAGGATGCTCACAGATGCCTCATCCCCCGTGCACCGCGGTTGTACGAGGTCCAGCAAGACATCAACCGGCAGGTTGGTGTTTTCATTTACGTCTACGCTGTCGGTGCTTTCACATCCGTTTTCAGTATTCGTGATCCGAATGTAATACCTTCCGCTCGATGCCGCCTCCGCTGTGAGGGAGTCCGTTTTTCCCATCAGGGATCCGTTTTGTGAATACCACTGCACCTTAAAATTCTTACCTGCGTTTTGAACGCCGGCAAAAAGCGGTACAGACCTTACAGAGCAGCTGAGCAAGCCGGGGCTGGAGATTTGAATGGCTGGTTTTTGCCTGTCTTCCAGAACGGTGACCGTGGCTATGCGGGTACAGAAATTCTTGCTGTCTGTCACGGTCAGTCTGTATAAGCCGGCCTTGTCCACGGTGGGATTTGAGACATTGGACGGGCCAAGAATATTGCCGCCGGCAGTAGACCAGCTGTAGCCTAAAGATCCTGAATGGCCCTGTCCAATGGAATTCAGGATGACCTGGCTGCGAAGGCAATTGAGGGTATCAGGTGCAGAGATGACCAGATCAGGGGCCCTGAGATCAGGCAAAATTTGAGCGGTATCCTCCGAAATGCAACCATTTCTTAGGTCTTCTACCCGGAGGATATAATCACCCGGTCCGGCAGCCTGGATATTTTGAAGTCCCGGGTTGCCCTGAATAAGTCCACCCAGGGTGGTCCAGCGGAAAGTGTAGGCAGAAGGGTTGCCGTTGACCTGCCCATTAAGCAGAATCTGTGTACTCGCACAATTCCAGATTTCATCAGTGCCTGCATTTGCCAGAGGCCTGACGGTATCGATCGGTACGTTTACAGAGGCCAGGGAACTGCAGCCGTTTGAGGAATCGGTGACCAGGAGTATGTATCTGCCCGGTTTGTCCACCACCGGATTCAGGGAACTTGGATCGCTGAGGTTGGCGCCGGCAGGAGCGGTCCACCGGATATCGAGCGAGTTGCCGGAAGAAGAGTTGGCAGAAGCGGACAAAATAAGACTTGTTCTTTTGCAATTCAGGGTATCCGGATTTAGAATGTTGATGCTGGGTTTATTCAGGTCGGGATCCAGCCTGACGCTTGCTGAATCACTGCAGCCGTTGAGGGTATTGACCACAGTAAGCCAATAGATACCCGGGGCTCCGGCCTGGATGGTACGGGTACCCTGACCGGATAAAATCAGGCCATTGGGACTGCTCCAGAAATACTGAAACGAGGGTCCCTGGCTGCTTGCCGATGCATCGATGGTGAGCATGCTGTCTTTGCAGGCAAAGATCTGATTGGATCCCGGCACCACTTTTGGAAGTGTTTTGTCCTCATCGATGAATACCGAGTCTGTATTCTCGCACCCATTGTTTGGATTGCGGACCTTAAGATAATACCAGCCCTTCTGGTTGATGATCGGATCAGGGCTGTTATTGCCTGAAACAATATTCCCCTGTAGGGTGGACCAGGTGAAAGTAAGTGAATCAGCCGGATCAAAACCGGCCTGCAGGGTCAGGCTGGTGTTCCTGCAGTTCAGCAAACTGTCTCTGCCCGCATCAACGGCAGGAATCATCCGGAGGTCCCGGATCAGCAGGCTATCTAGTGCTTCGCATCCGTTTTCATTGCGTATGATGCGCAAACTGATTTTGGAACCGGAGTTAATTAACTTGGGATTGAGGGCGGATTCAACAGGAAGGGCAAGGCCATTTATATTCCAAAAAAATTGGTAGGTCCCCGGTAATTCAGGCAGCAGGTTGGTGACGTTTACCCTGTCGTTTTTACAATCGATGAAAAGATCGGGACCCAGGTCCAGCAATGGGCTGAGGGTATCGATGGCCACTGTCCAATAGGAAGTATCTGAACAAAAATTGACGGTGTCCAGAAGGACCAGCCTGAAAGTGCCTGTCTGGCCGGACCTGATGTTTTTTTGATATGGGATCGTGCTTAGGTCGGGAGTGGTCCAGAACAAGTTGGTCCTGAGACTATCCCTTGTGGCTGCAAAAAGTGAAACAGAGTTGG
>CAYXKO010000217.1:0-4774 GCA_964465435.1 uncultured Saprospiraceae bacterium
TCCGTGCGGTCTAGACAAAAGTTAAGGTTTCGCTTTCTTTTCTTTGTTTTGGCTGAAAATGATCCGGATCGATCCCAGACCCCGGAACCACATGACTCTTTTCCTTTTGCACAATTCCTGCTGATATAAAAAGAGCCCTGTCTTCTTCGTTGTGGAAGAATGCGGATTTTGTTTTCCTCAGACCCTTCCGGTACAGCAGTATCAGCAACTTTTTTATGAAACCATTTTTGAGGAAACCCTTGCCCAGTCCGGTGATATGCGACACATAGACTATGCCTGAGAATTGTGCGGCGAGTCCTCCGTAGATGTTGGGCTTGGCTGTAAAATGAAAAATGAGATCCGGCTGAATTTTTTTATAAAGTTGATACAGCTCGATCAGGAGCAACAGGTCGCGCAATGGATTATTACCACGTGGATCCAGATGAAGGATCCGATGGTGAGCACAATTGCACTTCTTCTTTAGCTCTCCGGTCCGGTCGTCTTCCGGTGATGCAGTATGAATTTCGAATGAATGCTCCTGAAGGACCTCGATCAGGGGCATCCGGAAGTTCAGCAGATTCCAGCCGCTATTGCTAACGATGAGGGCCTTCATGAGTCAGGATTGTCAAGTAATGACAGTATGGATTCCGACATTTCGTCTGAGATCTTATGTCTGCTGAATCTTTGGATGAAATCAGGACGGGAGAATTTTTCGGGTACCGCGGATACCAGGATCCTGAATGCTGCCTGCACATCACAGGGGTCAAACAAGTAGACTCCCTGCGGTATGTATTTCCGGATAAATTCACGGGCATATCCCGAAACACCTGCCAGGATGGGAAGGTCCGTGCAGCCGTACTCAAACAGCTTGGATGGAATGACTTTTTTGAATGATTCGTAATTGTTGAGATGCACCAGAAGATAGTGGGCCTCGGAATAATATTTGAGTAGTTCCTTTCTCTTTACCGGAGCTATCAGTTCCGTATTTTCGATCCCTTCTTTTGACAGGATTTCTTCCAGCCTGGCCTTGTTTGATCCGTCCCCAATAATCCTGATCTTCCATTTGTTTCCAAGCAATTTTGCCAGGGGTGGAATGATCTTTTCCAAACCCTGTCCTTCTCCTATGTTTCCGGCATAGCACAGGATCCGGGGTTCCTCGGCCAATTGATCGCTTTGCCTGCAACCGATAAAAAAGTCATCGATCCCGTTGGGAAAGAAACTTGTTTTTGCGGCAATGTTTGATCCCAGTGAATCCAGAAATCCTTCTGAATTTACATTGATGTGGGAGGCATATCGAAAACAGGGTTTTTCAAAGATCTCCCGGAAGAACCATGCCGTGGCACCGGCGATCCACCTGATCCGGATGAACTCCTTCAGATTTTCAGTGAAGAGGTCTCTCAGGTCGATGTAGAGCCTTGCCTTTTGTTTTTTTGCAATGGTGTATCCCAGCCAGGCTGTAAATATTTTTGAGCTCGAGGCAAACACCAGATCGTATTGTTCCTTTCGGGATATTTTTCTGACTGCGAGCAGGAATTGGACAAATGAAATGATCTGGTCGATCAGTGATCCCGATGATCCTCTGACGGGGATCCGGTGGATCTCCAGGTTGTCTCTTTTTTCATGTTCCGGGGCCTTTTCGCGCACACTCTGATAGCGGTTGGGCTGTGTGGTGATGAGGGTTATCTCTGCCTTTCCGGAGGCTTTGGATGCAAGGCTTGCAGCCAATGCTGAATTGCGGAATGATCCGGCCCCAAGATCTGGCTCAAAGTAAAACGTCAGATATAGGATCTTTTTAGTCATGCCATTGAATCGTGGTGGTCAGTTCATCGTAAAAATGCACGGCGATCCGCACGGACTCCGCCCTCAGGTTGAAGTCAAGGGCTTGTGTGTATTCTTCTGTAAAAATGGCAGTTGCATGTGAAAAATCCAGGCTGTATCCTGCAAAGCTGCATCGGGTATTTTCGATTTTTATTTCGTGTTTTGCCCAATGATGATCCAGGTGGAAATAAGCAATGTGCAGACATTTTGCAGAGCAGAGAGAAACCTCGTCCACGATTTGCATTTTACCGGACAGCAGGCTGAAAGATCTTTTGTGCAGACAAGGCTTACATACCGGACTTTCCACAACCGCTTTAATATGTTTGTCTCCGTCTTCCAGTATTTTGATATTTGCCCTTCGCCCGACCCTGAAGGAGGACCACATTTCAGACTGTTCTTTTCCGGAGACAAGCACCGTATTGTGAGAGGCGGTGGATTTTTCCTGCAACCTCAGGGGACACTCCTCATAAGTTGAGACAGCCCGGTCCTGGATCACAGGCAGATGACCCGAGTACCAAATGAAATGCATCATGTCGCCGTGGGCGTGACCCGGCTGATGGGCGGGAGTGATGTTTCCTGCATTGATCCAGAAACATTCCTTTCCTGTCGTCCACTTTCTGTATCCCGAATGATCGAGCGGAATGTCATTCATTGGAATATCAAATTCAGACAAGGCCTTTCTGAGCTTGATCCAGAAGGCGCTGAGATCTCCGGTGCTGTCCTGGAAGAGCGGCAGGATTGAGTCCTCATGACTCATGGCTATTAACCAGGAGGCCATCAGGCTGATATATTTTTTCAGGGATTCCCTGTAGTCAGATTCCCTGATCAGGTGGGCGGAATACAGACTCAGCAGCAAACCAAGAATTTCCAGCTGATACATGGGCGACCGTTCGTAATGTGCACCGTCCGTTAAAATTTGCCGGTCCAGCTCATCCAGCAGGTCCAATTGGAATTGTCGCTGATCCTTCCAGTCGCAGCACAGACTACACAATGCGAGGGAAATTCTGTTGATCAGCAAATGATTGGCGTCAATGTGTTTTTCCAAATGGCTCCGCAGCCAATGGGACTGCATTCTGACCATCCTGAGTATGATTTCGTCCTTTTCCGGATGGGCGCTTAAAAAACCCAGGATTTGTACCAACCGGATGGAAACCGGAAATGGCTCCAATGGCAGGGACCCTGTCTCGATCTTATTGGAAAGCTCTGTCAGCCATGATTTCTTTTTTCGATAGTCGGCTTTATCGTCGTGCAGAAAATAGGCATACTGGAGATGATAATTCCAGAGTTTTCCTTTGTCCCTATAATTCCAGTCAATCCCATCCGGGAAGGCTGTGGTCTGGTTCAGAAACATGAATTCATTTCTATCCGGATCGACCACACAATTTCTTTGAACGGTAAAAAGATCCAGGGCTTGGGGACTGTACATGGCTCCGGGATCCTGAAGTATTTTTCCTGCAGGTAAAACGGATTTGATTCTTTGGCGTATCTGTCCGATCATTTGCTCTGCTTTCAAATGGCGGATGGTGTTTAGGTACAGTAGGATTTTTCGGATCATGTAAGACCGGAATGCTTGCTGAGCAATACGTCACAAATCCTTTCAGCTGCTTTCCCGTCCCACAATTCAGGGATCTGTGCCTTTTTGTAACGGCCGTCTAATATTTGATCCACCGTATCGAGCGTGATGCGGGGGTCCAGATCGGGAATCAGGGTGTTGCTGCCTGTTTGTACGGTTACAGGCCTTTCAGTCGTCCTTCGGAAGGTGATACAGGGTAATTTCAAATAGGTGCTCTCTTCCTGTATGCCTCCCGAGTCTGTGATGATGAGTTTGCAATACCTCATCAAATTGATAAAGTCCAGGTAACCCAGAGGTTCTGTAAGGATAAGATGTTTGCAGCTTTTAAATTCCTGCTCCAAGCCAAACTCTTTTATTTTATTCCGTGTGCGAGGATGCACGGGAAAAAGTATCTTCAATCCGGACTCGGAAATTCCGCCGATGATGTTCAGTATTTTTTCAAGCCCCTGGGGAGAATCCACATTCGAGGGCCTGTGCATGGTCATGAGAATGTATCCATCCTTTTCCACGCCCCATCTTTGGGGTAATTGGGGATCCGAGGTCAGGTGTTCGTATTGGATCAGGGAATCGATCATGCAGTTTCCGGTGAAATGTATTTTTTCCACGGGAATATTTTCTTTTTGAAGATGCTCCCTTGCAGAAGGCTCTGTGGTAAATAGAAAGTCTGAAAGCTGGTCCGTCAGAATTCTGTTTATTTCTTCAGGCATGCTGCGGTCAAATGATCTGAGTCCCGCCTCCACATGGGCGAGCGGTATTCCCATCCTTTGTGTGGTCAGGGCGCAGGCCAGTGTCGAGGTGACATCCCCGACCACGATGACGAGATCCGGTTTTTCGCGCAGCAGTATGGGTTCAAAGGCGAGCATGATCTTTGCAGTGAGTTCCGTGTAGCTTCCCTGGCCGACACCCAGGAAATAATCCGGGACCGGAAGGCTAAGCTGTCTGAAAAAGACATCGCTCATTTTTTCATCAAAGTGCTGGCCCGTATGAACGATCATGGATTGAAGGTCCGCCGCTTTTTTTTGAAATGCCTTGTGCAGGGGAGCCACTTTCATAAAGTTGGGCCTTGCTCCTACTACACTGATGACTTTCATTTTGATGGAAGGGAAATTGATAAAAAATCTTTCGTTATCTGGTAAATGGTGAGAACAGCGGATGTCTGCTCAGGGGCTTGCCTGCGAATGGATGGTACTCTCCTTTCAAACCCACGGGTTCTGCATGACGTATTGCAAAAACGGTCTCGATGGATGCCCTGGATTCTTCCAGATCGAATCCCTCACCCCGAAGTATGTGTTCGTAGGAGGTCGTGTGCAGGTCGCCAAATCCTTCGCTAAACTCAAATTCTTCTCCATCGATCTTCAGGGAACGGTAAGTGCGGCCCTTGTTGTGCAATACCTCTGCAGGCAG
>CAYXKO010000218.1:0-4772 GCA_964465435.1 uncultured Saprospiraceae bacterium
GGCAGCCCTCTTGACATATCGCTGCCGTTCTTTGAAATACGGATGGATACAAGGGCCAAGGGATTGTCCTCGGAGGTCTTTAACAAACAGGTGGATTCACTTGCCTGGTATCTGGCCACAGACCTGATGCCGGAGCGCAGTCCTGCTGAGGTGAGGAACTGGCTGATTCGCGAACGCAAGGCAAAGAACAGGTATCTGCTCATTGGCCGTTCCCTGGACTACAACCAGATGGAGAAGTTAAAAACCTATCCCATCTTTAGGGGAGGACCCAACAAGGGCGGGCTGATCGTGATCCGGAAGGACAGAAGGGAAAAACCTTTTAAACTTTTGGCGAGCCGCACCATTGGACTCAATCGTGAGAATGCGCAGTCAATCGGACTGGAGAGTTCGTTTAATGTCTGGCTGAAAGGAGAGGAGGGGCAGAGGTTGATGAAAAAGGTCGGACCGGATATATACCTGCCTGTCGACGACGTCATCGAAATCGAAGCCAAAAGGGGAAAGGACGTAAGGACAACCATTGACATAGGAATCCAGGAGGTAGCTGAAGATGCTTTGGCGGAAGCAATCCAATATCACGCCGCCGAAAAGGGATGTGCCCTGGTCATGAATGTCAAGACAGGTGCCATATGTGCGATTGCCAACCTCGGATTTGATGAATCAGGCGAATTGACGGAGAACTTCAATTACGCTCTTGCTTATTCCACAGAACCGGGCAGTACCATGAAGCTGGCCTCAGTGGCCGCCATGCTGGAGGGCGGTGGTCTGGACCTGAAAACGCCGGTACAGTTAAGTGGCGGAGAGGCATATTTCTACAACAAAAAAATGAAGGACTCCGAAAACCACGGCGTGGGAATGAGCGATCTTCAATACTCATTTGAGAAATCTTCCAATGTGGGTATTTCCAGGCTGGCACAACAGGTTTTTGGCAGTGCGGAAGGCCAAAGGAACTTTGCGGAATATTACCGGAAATTCAGATTGGACAGAAAGACGGGCATTGAACTGGAAGGTGAAACATCTCCGGTTGTCAAGCACCCGGAAAAAAACAAGGAAAAATGGTATGGCACCACCGTGCCATGGATGAGTGTCGGCTACGAATTGCAGCTTACCCCATTGCAGATTCTTAATTTTTACAATGCGGTGGCAAACCAGGGCGTGATGATGAAACCTTATCTGGTTTCTGAGATCCTGGATGATGAAAAGGTGGTCAAAAAAATTGAGCCTAAAGTGGTGGCAAGAGACCTTTTTTCTCAGCGAACCCTTGCGCAGTTGCATACCCTTCTGCAGGGAGTGGTCAAACAGGGAACGGGATCCTCGATAAAATCTGAGCACTATAATATTTCCGGTAAGACCGGCACCGCCGTGACGAATTACTATTCTTCAGGGGAGGGTTCCAAGGAATATCAGGCATCATTTTGTGGGTTCTTTCCTTCGGAGAATCCTGAATACAGCTGCATAGTGGTCATATACAATCCCAAGCAAGGCGGATACTACGGAGGACAGGCTGCTGCTCCTGTTTTTCGCAAAATTGCCGATCGATGCATGAGAGACCAAAACAAGGTGGCTCAGTGTGTCAACGAACAACCCAAACCCGTTTTGACGGGAGATATCCTTCCGGTAGGCAACCACGGATACAGTGGCGATTTTAGAGCGCTTTTTGGATTTATTGGTTTGCCATATTTAGATCAGAAAAAATCAGAATGGGTAAGGACCCAGTCTGATAAAAATGGAATATATACGCTGCCTCAGCATTTTGACAAAAGTCGCGTGCCCGACCTGATGGGCATGGGATTGCGGGATGCCATGTTTCTTTTGGACAGGCATGGCGTGCAGGTGCTGGTGAGTGGTTCAGGAAAGGTTGTTTCTCAAAATATCAACCCGGGTACGCCATGGGCTGTCACGGGCAGAAGGATTGAAATTCACCTCGAATAAGAAGTTCTTTGAAAGATTTGTCTCAAATACTACCCCAAAATGCAGGATTCACCTTGAACGGTGATCCCGCATGCAGGATCGGGGGATTCTCCATGGACTCGCGCAAAGTTTCTCCCGGGGATCTCTTCGTTGCTGTAAGGGGAAGTCAGCTGGACGGACATTCATTCATTGCAGGGGCGGTTTCCAGGGGTGTGGTCGCAGTTCTTTGCGAGACCTTGCCAGAGGATCTGGTGTCCGGGATTTGTTACATCCAATCGGAAAACGTCCTGGATTGCCTCTCGGAAATGCTGGGCAAATATTACGACGATCCTTGCAGAAACATAGTCCTGGTGGGCATTACCGGTACCAACGGCAAAACGACCGTGGCCACTCTTTGTTACGAATTGTTTAATGCTCTTGGACACAAGGCAGGACTCATTTCAACGGTGGAGAACAGGTATGCCGATCAGGTCATTCCTTCCACGCACACCACTCCCGACATCATCAGCCTGTATGGATTGCTGCATGATATGGTGCAGGCGGGTTGCAGCCATGTTTTTATGGAAGTGAGCTCACATGCGATCGAGCAGGGCAGGATCAAGGGATTGGAATACAAGATAGCTGTGTTTACAAACATTACTCAGGACCATCTTGATTACCATCTCACATTCAAGAATTACATCCATGCAAAGAAGAAGTTCTTTGATGGTCTTGGGAAGAACAGTGTCTCATTGGTGAATGCCGATGATTCCCACGCTCCCATCATGGTCCAGAATTCAAAAAGTGTCAGGCGGACGTTTGGAGTGAAAAACATGGCCGATTACAAACTGAAGATACTGGACAGCGACCTGACGGGCATGCATTTGAAATTCGGATTGAAGGAATGGCATTCCAATCTGGCGGGCACGTTCAATGCATCCAATCTGGCCGCGGTGCTGGGGGTAGCCCTGGAACTTGGCGAAAATGAAGATGAGGTGATCAGGTTGATGTCAGGATTGCGCAATGTATCAGGCAGGTTTGACTGGATCCGGGATTCGAATTCCGGTAAGATTGGGGTGGTTGATTATGCTCATACTCCGGATGCGGTGGAGAAATTGATCAGAAATATTCAAAATATCAGAAAGCCGGGCCAAAGGATTATTACGGTAATCGGATGTGGCGGCAACAGAGACAAATCGAAAAGACCCATGATGGGCAGGATTGCGGTTGAATTGAGCGATCAGGTCATTTTTACCTCGGACAATCCAAGGGATGAAGATCCTCTGAACATCATCATGGAAATGGAGGCAGGTATTCCTGCTCAGGATCGGATAAAGTATCTGGTCCAGCCAGACAGGGAGCAGGCAATTAAAACCGCCTGTCTGATGGCACAAAACAACGACATCATTGTCCTGGCTGGTAAAGGACATGAAAAATACCAGGAGGTCATGGGTGTAAAGACACCATTTGACGATATGCAAAAGTTGAAAACATACTTGTTTAAAATATAAAAGATTATAGAGTAGGTTCTATTATCATTCTCAGGTTGGTTTTAACAGTTACAGCAGCGGATAGCAACCAAAGGGATTGGATCCCTGCTGTACTGTTAAATTTCCGATCGAAACGAAAAATCATGTTGTATTATTTATTTCAATTTATAGAAAGGATATTCCATCTGCCCGGGGGAAGATTGTTCAGCTACATCTCCTTCAGAGCAGGTCTTGCGGTTATTCTTTCCCTGATGATCACGATGTGGTTGGGAAGCCGCATCATACGGTCTTTAAAAAGACTCCAGATCGGAGAGACCGTGAGAGATCTGGGTCTTACCGGTCAGAAGGAAAAAGAAGGAACACCTACCATGGGTGGCATCATCATCATAATGGGCATACTCGTACCCACCTTGTTGCTTACCCGATTGGAAAATGTATACATCCAGTTATTGCTCTTTACCACGCTGTGGATGGGAGTTATAGGATTTGCAGACGACTATATCAAGGTTTTTCTCAAGGATAAGGAAGGCTTGAAGGCTATATTTAAAGTTTTGGGCCAGGTCGTACTCGGTTTGGTGGTTGCCCTGGCTATGCTTTATCACAGCGATGTGGTGGTGAGGATGCCTAAATCCGAAGCCATGCATTTCCGGTATGACATCAGCCAGGAAATTCCCAGTGCTGAAGGGAATGGCGAAAGCCAGGTATACGTAAAGACCTCGCTGACCAATGTTCCTTTTCTCAAGGGCAACAGATTTGATTATGCATGGCTGACTGAATTTATGGGTGATAATTCGAGAAGCTTTGTCTGGATCCTGTTCATTCCGATTGTCATTTTTATTGTAACAGCTGTGTCCAACGCGGCCAATCTGACGGATGGTCTGGATGGGCTGGCTACAGGTGTATCTGCTGTAATTGCAGCCACACTGGCTGTTATGGCCTATGTGTCCGGAAACTCCATAGTGGCTGAATATTTGGATATTTTCTATTTGCCATACACGGGTGAGCTCGTGATCTTTGCTTCCGCTTTCCTGGGATCCTGTGTCGGATTCCTCTGGTACAATGCATATCCTGCTAAGGTTTTTATGGGTGATACCGGAAGCCTGACGCTGGGAGGAATCATTGCAGTCCTGGCCATCGTGTTGCGCAAGGAGTTGCTGATCCCCTTGCTTTGTGGTGTTTTTCTGGTGGAGAATCTCTCGGTGATGATCCAGGTCACATATTTCAAGTATACCAAAAGAAAATATGGCGAAGGCCGGAGAATCTTTCTGATGTCGCCCCTTCACCACCATTACCAGAAGAAAGGCATGCACGAGGCTACCATAGCGGTTCGCTTTTGGATCGTGTCGCTCCTGCTGGCTGTGCTTACCGTCATCACCCTCAAAATGCGATGATCAC
>CAYXKO010000219.1:0-4753 GCA_964465435.1 uncultured Saprospiraceae bacterium
ATCGTTTTGCGGCAGCCATGGATACCAACTTTTTTACCTACAAGTGGAAGGCACCGGAATTTTCCAGGACAGAGGTTTTGGGCAACATCGGAAACATTCAGATCACCAACCTTGAATTTGCCGATTTCGTAAAATCCAATACGCGCCTGAGGATACAGGGTGCCGAAGATCCGGATGTCAAAAGCACGGTCAGAAACCTGTTTAACGAAATGGTCTCCCAAAAATGCCTTCAATACGAAGAAGGCAGGCTGGAAGAAAAATATCCTGAATTCAAAGCTTTGATGAGAGAATATCGCGAAGGAATTCTGCTTTTTGAGGCAACAAAAAATGTGGTATGGGATCGCGCTTCCGAGGATACCCTGGGCCTGAGGCAGTTTTACGAGAAGAACAAATCCAAATATCAGTGGGAAGAAAGAGCTCAGATATACTACGTCTCCGTGGACACCAATGACTTCAAACTGGTGCAGAAGATCCAGAAGTTTATACAGAAGAAAACAGTGGCCGCCGGTCTTGAAAAGTTTGACAAGAAAAAAGAATTCATTTCCTTCCAAAAGTCCACGGTTGAAAAAAAGAACAAGGAGGGCTACGAAGGTCTTGAATTCAAAAAAGGAGCCATTACAGCCCTTAACAAAAATGCCAGCGGAAAGGGATACAATTTCCGCAAGGTGGAACAGATTCTTCCTCCGGGCACCAAAACCCTGGATGAAGCCAGAGGATTTATCATTGCCGATTACCAGGACTATCTAGAGTCTTTGTGGATCGATGAGCTGAAGGCAAAATATCCGGTTAAAATTGATCAGTCTGTACTAAATTCCCTGGTCAGAAAATAAAAATGAAGATCTCAGCTCCAATTATCGGATTTCTCCTGGCCCTTCTTGCACAGACATCCTGCAAAAATAATTCAGGGGATGCTGCTGACCTGACGGGTGGCGATCCGGTGCTGGCTGAATTTAAAGACAAAAAGCTTACCCTGGGCATGGTAGCTGCCAGCCTGCCGGCTTTTGCCGATGCCGCTGACAGCCTGAGACAGCTCAACCTGATAGCGGAAAATTGGCTGAAGGAAAGGGCATTCCTGGATCTGGCAAATTCCGAGATCGGAGACAATGCAGAAATAGACGCCCTGGTGGAGGACTACCGCAGTTCCCTTATCCTGGATGCCTACGAAGAAAAATTGCTGAGCACGAGTCTGGATTCCAATGTTTCGGAAGAAGAATTGTTGCAGTATTACGACCAGAAAAAAGGGGAGTACAAACTCGATGATCCCATATTGAGGTTGCTTTATGTCAAGATCCCCAAGGCGGGTTTTGACTCCAAGGTTTTCGGGATTCTATGGGAAAAGGCCGAAAGCTCCAAAGCTCAGGAAATGCTGAAATACTGCCAGAACAACGCGGACCAGTTTCTGCTGCAACCCGCAAAATGGTATAAATGGAAAGAGGTCTCAGACATACTCCCTTCTCGCTTTGTCAGCCTGTCAACCATGTTTACGGGCATGCAAAGAGAGTTTGCAGACTTTAAATACTTTTATTTCATCAAAGTGAAGGAAATCGTTCGCCCCAACGAAAGGCCCCCCATTTCTTTTTTCAGCTTGCAGGCCAAAAAGTCCATCCTGCACGAACGCAGCAAAAAGATTCTGGAAAAGGCCAGACAGGTGCAATATGAAAAACAACTGGGCGCAAAGGATGCCCGCATCCTGGTCCGATGATCCTTTTAAATTGACCGCTTTGCCAAGAATGACAAATATCAGCTTCATGATTTCAAAAAAAATGATCTACGGTTTGCTTTTGCTGCTTGCCCTGCCTGCAGGGTCCAGAGGGCAAAAGGGCGTCACTGTGGATAAAGTGATTGCCAAGGTCGGAGGTGAGGTCATCCTTTATTCCGAATGGCAGGATCAGATCTCCTATTTGTCCGAAAGACAGGGCAAGATGAGCGAAAGCGACCGCTGTGGTGTGCTGGAAAATATTCTGTTCCAGAAGTTCATGGTCCACCAGGCCAAGCTCGACAGCGTGGAGGTCAGCGAGGAAGAAATCGAACAGCAGCTTGGAGCCCGCATCGATCAGATCCTGCAGTACATGGGCAACGACGTAAGCAAATTTGAAGAATACTACGGCCAAAGCCTGGAGCAGGTGAGAAGCCGGTTCAGGGACGACCTTAAAAACCAGCTTCTGGGCGAACGCCTGCAAAACAAGGTTTTGGGCAACGTGACCGTCACGCCCAAAGAGGTCGAGATTTTTTATGGCCAAATCCCCAAAGACAGCATCCCTTATTTCAGCGCAGAGGTCGAAGTGTCCGAGATCGTGTACCGACCCCAGCCCAGTGCAGAGGAAATTGCAGAGGCAAAGGATAAACTCAGGCGATTGCTCGAACGCATACGGGGAGGAGAGAGTTTTGAAAAACTGGCCAAAACTTATTCGGACGATCCCGGATCCGCCCGCAATGGCGGAGACCTGGGCTGGATGAAACGCGGCAGTCTGGTTCCTGAGTTTGAGGCAGTCGCATATAACCTGGACAAGGACTCCATCTCCGACATCGTAGAGACTGAGTACGGGTTTCACATCATACAATCATTAGGCAGAAGGGGAAACAACATCCACACCAGGCACATCCTGATCAAGCCCCAGTACAGCCAAAAGGATTACGACAAGGCCGAGCGCTACCTGGACAGCATCCGCACCCTCATCCTCAGGGACTCCATGCCCTTTGAGCTGGCTGTACGTACCTACAGTGACAAAAAATCCGAAACCTACAACAACGGCGGACAAATGCTCAATCCCAAAAGCGGAAATGCCTACTTCGAAACCGCTGACCTCGATCCGGATGTTTACTTTGCCGTCGACCCGCTAAAACCCGGACAATTGTCCAAAGTGATCTCCTCTACCGAAGCGGATGGAAAAAAGGTCTTTCGCATCATCAAGCTCGTGTCCCGCAGTACGCCCCACAAGGCCAACCTGCAGCAGGATTATGCCAAGATCCAGACCGCAGCCAAGGAACAAAAGAAAAATGAGTACTTCCGCACCTGGCTGGAGCAGAAGATCCCTGCGGTCTACTCCTACATCGACCCGGAGTTGAAGCTCAATTGTCCCAACCTGCAGAGCTGGGGACAAACCAACTGATACACGCAAATAAGCCCGGAGTCAGCAGCCTCATTTGATGAGTTCTGCTATCTTTGCGGCTTCGCCCGGTCCCGTAGTTCAACGGATAGAATGGAAGTTTCCGGAACTTCAGATAGTGGTTCGATTCCACTCGGGACTACATGAAAACCCTTGGTTTCCAGGGGTTTTTTAATTTCCAGCCCATTGGTAACCATGGGACACCCGGGACACGGATCCTTACCGGACCTCGGTCCAGAACATCCTCCTGTCCCCGATGAAACCTTCGAGCAGGTCTCCCTCCTGAACCTGTCCCACCCCCTCGGGCGTGCCGGTGAAAATGATATCCCCCTGCATCAGGGTGAAGTAATTACTGATCCGGGAGATCAGCTGTTCAAAGGAAAAGATCAGATCGGCGGTATCGCCCCGCTGTACGATCTCCTTGTTTTTAAGAAGGCTAAAGCGGATGCTGCCGGGCGGCATCTCATCCTTGGTGATCCAGTCGCCGATTACGGCCGATTGGTCAAATGCCTTGGCGATCTCCCAGGGGTGGCCCTTGGCCTTGCAACGGTCCTGCAGGTCGCGTGCGGTGAAGTCAATGCCCAGGCCAAAATGGCTGATGTGCTCCATCGCCCTGTCCGGGCTGATCCTCCGGCCGGACCTGCCCACCTTGAGCAGCACCTCCACCTCGTAGTGCACATTCTGGCTGAAATCAGGGAGATAGAAGGGTTTGTTTTCACGAAGCATGGCGGTGGCCGGCTTTGAGAAAATGATGGGCTCCGTCGGTATGGGATTGTTGAGCTCCCGGGCGTGCTCGGCGTAATTTCTTCCAATGCAGTAGAGGGTCATGGCTATGGCGTTTGGATCAGGCCCCAAAGTTAATCCAACCGGACGGAGCTTGGGGTATGGATGATAAAGACAATTTTTGCCGGAAAGAAAATACTGAATAAAAGCCCTTCTCTGATTGGCCGCCTTGTGCAGGGAAGGAACTCATTGTAATCCCTTTTTGAGAAAAAAGAAAACGATCAATATCAGACCTTCGACAAAAACGAAATTTAAGAACTTTGCTTGCGAGATAATTACTGCGATGTTCTTCAATACAATCAGGTCTTTCCCACAGTATGCTTGATTTTATTGTTTAGAATTAGGTTGCTTGTCACTGATCTAATCAGAGCCTTGCAAATGAAAGGAAACCGGACCGTGGTAGTTTCTGTCAAATTCTTTTTCGCAGGAAAAGCTGAGCATGACCCAAGCGAAATTTATGATCTTTCGTAATTCCAATCCTTTTGACAGCGATTCATTTCTTAGTTGCTTTCACCAAAAGCCCTAAGCCCAATCAGAGTTGGAAAAAAATAACTTTAATCTCAATTTAAAAATGACACCGACCCTTTTACTCATGGGGCCATCCAGATCGTTTCATTTTTGAAATGATTGAGGCCAAAATCGATAACGGTAGCATCCAGGTGTTTGGATGCTATGATCAGGGACCATTGTTAAGGCCTATCCGGGCAGGACCTGATTTATGGAGTAGGAAAGTACCATTCAGATCGTATCGATCACATTTTCATCCCGCTGGTGGGTCATGCTGCCTCCCAGTTTCTGAAAGCTGAAGACCATCCAGAACACGAGCAGCCCCGGCATCAGCACGACCCACCAGGCAGACAGGT
>CAYXKO010000220.1:0-4733 GCA_964465435.1 uncultured Saprospiraceae bacterium
CTCGCGACGGTGAATGTCTTGTTGACCAGGCCAGAAGATGGCCTAACCTGAAGATTGTAATGTCCCTGGACCAGAAGACGGGTTTCAAGCTGATCAGCATACTGGCCGGCTCTTCTGTAGCCTCCGAAAGGTTGGGTCAAAACATTTTTTCCATTTTCATCAAATACCCTTACTTCCAGGAAGCTGTCTTCGTTCAGCCAAATATCGACCTTTAGAAGATCATTGACGGGGTTGGGATAAATTTCTACACCCAATCCACGACCAGTCTCAATTTTGATGGAGATCGTTTTGCTGTAATCAAAAGAACCATCAAAATCAACTTGTCTGATCCGATAATAGTAAATACCTGATTTATTCACATTGACATCCAGGAAATCGTAATCATGTCTTGCAGCTGTACTGTTTGGATCCGCTGCAACCTGACCAATTTCCGTAAATTCCGATTCGCTCTCGTGCCTTCTTTCCACCACAAAGTGAGAATTGTTGAGTTCCACTCCGGTAGCCCATTGAAGTTCAGTGGCCTGCCCGTTATATCTGCCATCAAAACTCAGCCACTCCAGCGGAAGGACTCCTGCTACCAGACCAGCATCAATGTAAGGCAATTTATCACCACCGAGCAAACGATATACCCTGGTGGTCCCAAAACCCTGAGTGCCGGTTACGTCACTGTCCATATTATCCGGACCCGCCTTTGGAATCGTAAATCCATATTGAACTGGCGGAATAAACTTAACAAAATAGTCACCTTGAGCAATTCCATCCAAAGTATAGGTTCCATCTGATTTCGTGGTGTCTATACTAACCATGGTTCCCTTGAGGTTGTATGCGGTTACCACCACACCCTTGACCGGCACCTCCGTCTGATCCTGTATTCCATTATTGTTTCTATCCAACCAGACCTTGGTTCCTACAGTTGCCTTGATTTGGAATCCCGCACCCAGATTGAGCACCATATCCCCACTAAGGACAGTGAAGGTCCGGGTGCTGTTCAATCCATTTTCATGGCTGATGTCGCTATCCTTATCAGTATTTCCTCCCATAAAAGGATCAGATGCAGCAAGGTGACCCGGGCGCTCAAATCTAACATAGTAGATGCCAGGCTTTACACAAGCGAATTTGTAATATCCATCGTCGGATACTGATCCGGGATCCGTCATGGTCTTGATTGTACTGACGACTACCCCTGTGACCGCATCTACAAGATATACATTTACACCATTGATACCATTTTCTGTCAAGTCAAATACACCATCTTTATCAGAGTCAAGGAACACTCGACCACCAATCATGATGCACTTGTACAATCCAAGATCCCAGGTTCTGTCATCTTCGCCCGGGCTCAGATAAGTTGTGGCATTGGTTCTGATTCCGTTGCTGCCATCGACATCACTGTCACGGAAATCTGCATCGGAATTCGAAGTCGTCTGCTGCCACATTGGATCCCAGTCATACTTGGCATAATAATTACCCGGCATCAGGAATTCGAAAAGATAAAATCCATTTGCGTTGGTAGTGCCTGTACGAACAGGAGTACCCGTGTCTGCATTGTAGAGAGTAACTTTTACATCCTTGATGCCTTCTTCACCAGGCTCTTGTCTGCCATCCGCATCTCTATCATGCCAAACAAAGTCACCATATTTAGCCAGTTCCACCAATCCGGCATCCCAGGTACTGTCTCTCTCGCCCCATTGCAGGAATGTACACTCCGTGAATCCGGCCGCATTGACATCGCTGTCCAGTGCATCATTTATGCCTCTGTCCTTAAAGGTGAAACCACAATTTGGCATATTGATAGGCGCAATATCAAACCTGAGGAAATAGTTGCCCGACACCAAAAAGTCAAACTCGTACTTTCCGTTATTATCCGTAGTGTCCTTTGCAACCAGACTTCCGTCACATCTGTGCAGGTATACGTGCACACCCTTTACTCCCGGTTCTCCTCCATCCTGAATACCATTTCCGTTCAGATCCTTCCAAACATAATCACCTATCCAAGCTGTAACTACCACTTTTTCTGGATCATGATCATCCGAATCCTCGCCCACAATTTGTCCGTTTCCATCAATCACATCATCCCAGACTGTATCATCCTTCACAGCACGTTCCCAGGCATCATCCGTATTGGGTTGACTATCGGCATCGTCATTATTGCGGTTGACTCCAAATGTATCAACCACTGATCTTATTTCTGCGTAATTCTCCCAATCCTGAATGGTTGGGTTAGCCGCAACGATCACTTTGAGCTTCAATTGGAGCTGTACCGAATCTTCTGGATTTAGTCTGTTGTTGTGCGTATACTCCAATCGACCAGCGACCACACTCCATCCCGGGTTGATTGCCGGCAGGAACTGGAATCCCTGAGGCATGTAATCATTCACTCCCGTACTTGCTGCAACCACATTGCCCTGATTATGCAAACTGATGACAAAGTTAACTGTATCTCCGGGGACATAGTATGGTTTCTTTCCGGGTATCCATTTCCTCAATGCCAGATCGAGTACCGGAGGATCGGCCGGATCTTTGTCGTCCTCGTCCACTGGTGGCTTATCATTAATTTCATCATCCTTATCAGGGCCATCATTGTTTGGATTATCATCCGGATTGCTATCAATATCAGTCCTTGGATTGCCGGTGGTATCCACAACCGTAAATATCTCAGCAAAATTCTTCCATGCATTTCTGTTATACAAGCTGGGAACCACTTGTAAATTTATAGTCAATTTAATGCTATCACCTGGCTGAATTTTACCAATAAAGGTAGTTTTGGCTGTGCGTGTGGCTGTATTGTACGTCCAGGCCGGATTCGCCCCCGCCACGAAAGTATATCCGAGCGGTAGATAATCAGCGATCTGTGGATTCGAGGCACTAATATTACCTTGATTAAACACGGTTACCTCAAATGGAATGATCTGATCGTATCGAATCGGCAGGCTGCCCTTGTACACCTTCCTCAAGGCTAGGTCAAATACAGTTATACCTGCCGGGTCGTGGTCATCCTCTTCTCCTCCTTTGGTAATACTGGAGATATTATTATCAGCAATATCACCAGGTCGCACCGCTCTTTCTCCCGGTCCGTCGGACCCTGGATTACTATCTGTATCCTTTGAGCTTGCATCAACACCGGAGGAGTCAGCAAAACTCTTAATTTCAGAATAATTTATCCAGTCCCTGAACCCGCCGGAGGTATTCTCTATTCGAAGTTTCAAACTAACCGCGAAACTGTCTCCCGGATTCAGGCGTGTAGTTCGCAGGTGGTTAATCAAAGGATGGGCTCCTGTCCAAACTCCCAGATTATCAGCCGCTGTGTAACTGAAGCCTACCGGAATGTAATCGTTCAGATTAATATTTGTGACAGGCAAAGTGCCCTGATTAAACACAGCAATTCTGAATTCGATGATCTGATCATATGCATAGGGTTCAGGCGTAACAACAGTCTTACGCAGAGCCAAATCGTACACATGAATGATCGCCGGATCATGATCGTCCTCATCTACAGGTGGACGCTGATTGATTTCATCATCAGTAGGACCATCAGGTACACCACCACTGTCATTATCCTTGTTAGAATCCGGAGTACTGTCTATATCCCCACGGACCGTTCCGGTAGTATCGCGGACCTGAGAAATCTCAGCAACGTTTCTGTATCCATTGAAATTACCGGGATTAGGCAAAGCAATGAGTCTGATGCTGACGTAAGCACTGTCACCAGGTATGAGTGGTCCGCTCACCAATGTACTGGCCTTACGGGTATTTCCATCATAACTCCAGGTTACCGGATTCGAGGTTGCAAATCCAAAACCTTCTGGCAGATAATCTGTGACCAGAAAATCCTGTGCGGTAGTATTACCCTGATTAAAGACCATTATTCCAAACTCAACCTCCTGATTATAGCTGTATGGCCCGGGAGTTACAACTCTTTTACGCAAGGCCAAATCCACAAAGTAAATACCAGCCGGATCATGATCATCTTCCTCACCGCCTTTGTCAATACTTCCGATGAAATTATCAGCAGCATCGCCAGGTTTTACATTCTGTTCCTCAGGATAATCAGAATCGGGATTGCTATCAACATCCTTATAACTTGCGTCTGCTCCAGTGGAGTCTGCAAAGCTTGCAACTTCACTATAATTGAACCAGTGTCTAAACCCACCGTTCGTATTGTTGATCCTCAACTTAATTATCACTGAGAAACTGTCTCCTGGATTCAAACGCGGTCCATGCAGGTGATTCACCTCAGGATATGCGCCACTCCATACGCCTGCATTATCAGCCGGAACATAAATATAACCCACTGGGATTCGATCCTTGATCAGGATATTGCTAACCGGCAATGTCCCCTGATTGAATACGGTGATTCTGAAATCCAGAGTCTGACCATACGAATAGGGAGCAGGTGTAACCACCACTTTACGCAAAGCCAAATCATATACATGAATGATGGCAGGATCCTGATCGTCCTCATCCACAGGAGGAGTCTGATTAATTTCATCATCAGTCGGACCATCCGGTACACCACCGCTGTCATTGCCACTGTAAGAGCCGTTACTGCATGATTGATAGGTGTGCCGTTGTATCCGACCGCTGCGAGCGCTGTGTTTTCAGGTCTGTTACGAGTCCTACCACTATCGACGCGGTCGTGTCCCCAGCCACGTCCATCGCACCGCTGCTCGGCCAACTAGACAGTGACGGTCACGATGATATGGTGGGCAATGATGTCGCTATCCACATGGATA
>CAYXKO010000221.1:0-4705 GCA_964465435.1 uncultured Saprospiraceae bacterium
TGCAATTGAAATTTTCGTTGGGCCACAGAGCCCAGCCATCCAGGGTGGGTATTCCTGTGACTTCGGGATGCGGATGTCCGTTGGCGTCCGTCTTGTATCTGTTATCGCAGATCAGGCGGACGTCCCCGGGGAACATGGTATATCCGATCTGAATTCTGAATATATCGATCACCTGCTCACAGGGGGCGCTTTCGTTGCCCTGGGCGTCAGTGGCAATCCAGGTGCGCGTCACCCTTTTCAGCAGTTCCAGGTCACAGTCAAATCGTTCGATCTTTTCGTCCAGCAGTTTCACGGTGTAATTGCTGCAGTCCTCCACATCAGCAGGTCGCAAGTCGTTTTCTTCAAACTCCTTGCAACTTACCCGATAGTCCCTGCAAAGCACATCCGGAGATTGCTTATCTTCAATTAATATGGTAGACCAGCAGGAATTGCCGGTCAGGGTATCCAATACGCGTCCCGTGAGGGTCTTGCCTATATAATGATAGTTGATAGGGTTGGGCACCGGATGATTGTAATGGGAGAGCTCAACCACCTTGTCCGTAGGGCAGGTGCCGCTGAGCAACATATCCGGCGTGACGTAAATCTCACAGTTTTTATCCAGGGAAACATTGAGGTTTTTGCAGGCCATGACGTCAGTGCATTCCAAAATGTTGATCCCAAACTCTCCTACAGCAAAGCCACCCGCTGCCTGATCCGCCTGGATCACGATCGATGTGAGCAGACATGCTGAAGAAGAAGTGTAAAATCCATAATAGGTAGCACCAGCATTGCCCACAACGGGTATCAATCCTGAGCTGGTTCCATCGTTGGCGGTGGCCATAATGTTGGCGGTACCGAAGTTATTGCCTTCGATATAGAGATAAAAGGCCCTGGTGTTGGGCGGCAGGTTGATGGTAAGAGTATTGCCGTTTCGATAATAAACATCCCCTGCATAGCCGTGGCTCCAGGTGGCCCATCCGTTACCAATCCTGTAATGGGTTAAGACATCTGAGAACCCAATAACCGGACTCCCGGAACTGTTTACCGGTACGTTGGTAACATTTCCAAATAAAGGCCTGGTGTCAGCCGGAAAAGGATCCATGGTCAGCCCGCCTAAGGTGGCAGGAGGAGCATTGGTGCCCGGCGTACCGTCAAATACGATTCCGGCGAAAGCCGAAATTGCAACCGAAACGGTAAACAAGCCCGTTAATAAAAGTGTGTGAATCTGTTTTATAAGATACATAGCAAAAAGCTTTTGTGAATAATTCGAGACTATTCGCTTTATCCGCTATGATCTAAAGAACTGTTGAAGCCTTGGGATGGCTTTATTCGTGGGCAAATATAGATGTTTTTTAAATATTAAAATAAAATATCAGATAACCAACGGCACATTTTGTCCAAAATAGATATAACTAATTAATATTGTGATACTTACATTTTAAATAATTTTTTCTTTTTTTACAAAATTTCCGGACTTACCCCGGCTGCACCATGGAAATTTTGGGGAAAGACGCCTGATAATAAGCCCCCTAGGGGATAATTTATGGATTAAAGAAATAATTAATGTATATGTATAACCTTAAGAGATATTAACAAATTAAATAACTGTGTACTATGGCTTTATAATAAATTAACCTTCCACTGTTCAACATTTTATTTACAAAACGTTTTAATATTACGCCGCGAAATGAGGGTTTGCCCGGATACAGTTATACTTGTTTCCGTGGTATTGCTATACATTGAGCCATCTTTTCATTCTAACAATTAACTTAAATCACATTCATTGTAAATCGATTAATTCTCTGATTATGAGCAATCAAAAATCCAGTGTCAAGCCAAGCAGCAAGTTCACCAACATCTTTGCCTCCCTGGTCATTCTACTGGCCATCATAGCCGGCCAGCTGATCTTCCACTTCGTACTGGGCGACCCCAGTCACTTCGAAGGGGGCGACAATACGAAGCATCCCCTTTCAGGAGATTATCTGGGCATGATGTACAAGGGTGGGGTGATCGTTCCCTTCCTGATGGCCGTCTTTATGATCGTCGTCGCTACCGTGATCGAGCGATTCATTACCCTCAATATTGCGAGCGGAAAAGGCTCCATCCCAAGTTTCGTTCAGAAGATCAAGGGTTTTCTGGACAACAACCAGGTGGACGCTGCCATCTCTGAATGCGACAAACAGCGCGGGTCCGTGGCCAATGTCATCCGCGAGGGCTTGAGAAAGTACAAGGAAATGTCCTCCAACAACAGCCTGGACAAGGAACAAAAAGTACTGGCCATCCAGAAGGAGATCGAGGAATCCACTTCCCTGGAGCTGCCCATGCTGGAAAAGAACCTGGTCATCCTGGCCACCATTTCCTCTGTTGCCACGCTTCTGGGTCTGCTCGGAACGGTGTTTGGAATGATCAAGGCCTTCTCGGCCATCGCCACCGCAGGTGCACCGGATGCAGTCCAGCTCTCCAACGGTATCTCCGAGGCCCTGATCAACACGGCCCTGGGTATCGGTTCTTCTGCCATCGCCATCATTTTCTACAACTACTTTACGACCAAGATCGACGGAATGACCTACGGCATTGACGAGGCTGGCTTCAGCATCGCTCAGACCTTTGCCTCCAAACACTGATCCATCCGTTCCAATCATTCGTAAAGCAACCGATTATGCCTAAGGTTAAGATACCCCGTAAGAGTACGGCCATCGACATGACCGCCATGTGCGACGTGGCCTTCTTGCTTCTGACCTTCTTCATCCTCACGACCAAGTTCAGGGATCAGGAAGTGGTACAGATAGACATACCCTCTTCAACGGCCCAGATCCCCATCCCGGACAAGGACATCATGATGTTCAGCGTGGCTCCGGACGGACGGGTTTTCTTTGGTCTGGACGACCAGAACACCAGACTGGGCTTGTTGGAAAAAATTTCTGAGCGGTATCAGATCCAGTTCACTCCAAAGCAGCAGGATGCCTTCCGTACCCTGGAGTTATGGGGCATGGACGTAAAATCCCTGCCTGCTTTTCTGGAAAAGGATCCCTCGGAAAGAGCCAATACCATTCAACCCGGCCTTAAGATCGATACCACCGGCGGAGAAACCCAGGTCGAGGACCTGATCCTTTTCTCCCGACAGGTCAACAACAACCTGCGGATCGCGATCAAGGCCGACAAGACTACCGAATACAAAGCATTTGCAGCCATCATCGATGCCCTGCAAAACAGAAAAGTGAACCGCTTCAACATCGTCACCTCTGCCAAAACGGCCAGGGAATAAATCAAAACAGCACTTAAAAAAGAAGAATTATGGCTGAAATGAACGTACCCGAGAGCGGGGGGAAAAAGGGCAAAAAGAAAGCGCGGTCCAAGAAAATGTCCACCCGGGTGGACCTGACTGCCATGGTGGACCTGGGTTTTCTGCTCATCACCTTTTTTATGCTGGCCACCACTTTCAACAAGCCCAAAACCATGGAAGTGGTCAAACCGGCCAAGGATGATGATCCCAATAAAAAAGACCAGCCCGCGATCAAAATGTCAAAGACCTTTACCTTGTTATTGGGCACCAACGACAAGGTTTATGCCTATACCTCGCCTGACAACGTAGATGAAAATACCGAGCTGGCCGTGGACAGTGCAGACTACAGCCCCAACGGGCTCCGCAGGGTCCTGCAAAACAGACAAAAGGAGTGTGCAGCCGCGTGGGGACACAAGGATACCCTTTTTGTCATGATCAAACCGCTACCCAAGAGCAAGGTCAAGAATACCGTGGACGCACTTGACGAAATGTCGATCAACGGGGTCAAGCGCTACGCGATCCTGGCTCCTGACGATCCGGTGGATTCTGTGATTTGCTTGAAAATCGGACAAGAAAGAAAGTAATTAATCCATGTAATTTGGTGTTATATGAATGATTCAAAAAACAAAGCAATGTCACAAAATCTGTTGCCCAAGTTTGTCATGGATGACATCGTTTTCGAAGGCAGGAACCAGGAATACGGTGCCTATTTTCTGAGAAGGATTTACGACCGGATCATGTCCCGGTCCCTGATCATAGGCCTGATCTTTTTTGTCCTCCTGGCCACCAGCCCCATGATCCTCAAACTGGTCAAGGGGCTGATCCCAAAAGAAGAGGATGAACTGCTCATGAAGGAGGTCGTGCTGGCGGATGCGCCGCCCATGGATCCCAACAAGCCACCTCCGCCACCTCCGCCCAAAGTGGAACCGCCTCCCGTCAAGGACCAGATCCGCTTTGTACCGCCCAAGGTCATGAAAGACGAGGAAGTGCAAAACGAGGAACCGCCGCCACCTGACATCACCGAACTGAAGGACAAGGATATCTCCACCCAGACCCGCGAAGGGGAGGAAGGGGGTATCGATGCTTCCCTGCTCGAACCTCCTCCGGCTCCGGTCATCGAAGAGGAAAAGAAGGTGGAGGAACCCTTCAACTTCGTGGAGCAAATGCCCGAGTTTCCGGATGGACAGGCCGCGATGATGAAGTACATCCAGAGCAACCTGAAGTATCCGGCCATCGCCCGCGAAAACGACATCCAGGGCACCGTCGTGGTCCAGTTTGTGGTATCAGCTGACGGTGGGATCAGCCGCGTCAACGTAGCCCGAGGCATCGGAGGCGGTTGCGACGAAGAAGCCGTGCGCGTGGTCAAGAGCATGCCCAAGTGGCGCCCCGGCAAACACAACGGCCGCGCCGTACCGGTCAACTTTACCCTGCCGATCAAATTCA
>CAYXKO010000222.1:0-4704 GCA_964465435.1 uncultured Saprospiraceae bacterium
GGTGATCAGGCTGCGTCTTTTGTTGCGCCAGATATTTCTCCAGATGAGCAGCAGGATCATCTCAGCTTAGCAAGTTGTTGAATGGTGAAAAAGGATTCGGAAATGTTTCGGTCAAAAACCATGTTGTGGTAGATCATGATGGTTTTCTGACCCTTTTTGTCGGCGGGTATGAGTTCGATCCTCGAGGGCAGCAGACGGCCTCCCAGATTGGCCACCTCAACCGTATTAAGCGTATTGACCTTTTTGCCGTCTTCATCGTAGTATTCGGCCTTCAGCATCAAAAAGTCCTTTTTGTCGATGCACAGGACGACCCTGCTCCATACCACGGCAGCCTCTTCGAGCGCTTCCAGCAATATGCGGTGGCAGGGGCGGTTGAGAATGGTGGTATCGCCTATGAAAGAGTGCTTGTAGTCTTCCACGATGGAGGACTCCTTGACCAGGTCGTCGTTGGTAAAATCCGTGCCCATCCAGGATTGGGACATCATGGAGGGAGGAAGTTTTATGCTCCGGTCTATGGAAGGGACCCAGTTCCATATCTCCTTGCCGCGTTTTAAAAATGCAATGCCTTTTTCCTTGGGAGGAGCGGTGATCCTGATGACCACGTAATCATTGCCTTTCGTCCAGGTTCTGAGGCGCATCTCGCGCTGCCAGTCCGGCCTTACCGTTATGATGCTCAGGTCAGATTCAGAGGTCTTTCCGCGCGCGCGGTCTTCTGATTTGCGTACTACCTCTCTGGCATCCTGCGAAAAAAGCAGGCCGGGCGAGTAGAAGAGATTCAACAAAAGCAAAATGAGATATTTCCAATTCATAGCGGGACAGTTTGGATGCATCAAGCCGTCGCACAATGATAAAAAATTAGTAGCAGAATTCCCATGATCGCGGTTGGTGTGCGAATTGATAGAAATCAACCCGGGACCTTTGGAGTTGCCACCCTGGT
Source organism: uncultured Saprospiraceae bacterium (assembly GCA_964465435.1). Classification (GTDB taxonomy): domain Bacteria; phylum Bacteroidota; class Bacteroidia; order Chitinophagales; family Saprospiraceae; genus Vicinibacter. The sequence goes on from CAYXKO010000222.1 coordinate 938, forward strand.
ATGCTGTAAAATCAGAAAGTAAGAATGAAGCCAATGCCCGAAAAAAAGGGCATCTGACTATGCGAGGTGTTTTTTTCTGGAGGGACGGCCCATGGGCTTTCTGCCCGGTCTTCCGGATCTGGAAGGGTCGCTGACGCTTCTGAGTTCCTTGCGGATCTCGGATTCAGGCCTTTCTGTGAAATCGTGGCTTCGGACGACCTCAATGGGCTCACCTATTAGTTTTTCAATTTTTAGCCAGTCGTTGTATTCGTCAGACGAACACAGGGACAAGGCCTTGCCGAGCGCACCCGCCCTGCCTGTTCTGCCGATGCGGTGGATGTAGGTTTCTGCGATGTCGGGTATGTCAAAGTTAATGACCTGGCCCAGGTTGTCCACATCCAGACCCCTGGCTGCAATGTCTGTGGCCACCAGAATTTTGGATTTGCCCGATTTAAAATTCTCCAGGGCAGTCTGTCTTTCGCTTTGCGACTTATCCCCATGGATCACGGAGGCATCGATTTTATTCTTGCGGAGCAGTTTGGTCACTTTATCTGCATCGATCTTGGTCCGGGTGAAAATCAGCGTGGAGTCTGATTTGTCCACCAGCATGTAGTGGATCAGGTAATCAAATTTATTCAGGTGCTCGACATAGCATACGGACTGCTTGATGGTGGGCACCGTGGTGGAAGTGGTGGTGGTATCCACGCTTTCGGGATTCCTGAGTATGTAGTTTGCAAGGCCCAGAATATCCGGGGGCATCGTGGCAGAAAACAAAAGGGTCTGACGATTTTTTGGCGTCATCCTGACCAGTTTGGTCACGTCGATGATAAAGCCCATGTCGAGCATGCGGTCCGCCTCGTCGAGCACGAGGATCTCCACGGATCTGAGCGAAATGTGTTTTTGTTTGACCAGGTCCAGCAGCCTGCCCGGAGTGGCAATGAGCACGTCGACGCCCTCTCCCAGTTGGTTTGTTTGTTTTCTTTGCTTGACGCCACCATAAATGACGGCGCTCCTGATCCCGGTATATTTGCCGTACACGGCAAAGCTATTGGCCACCTGAATGGCAAGTTCGCGGGTAGGGGTCAGGATGAGAGCCCGTATCTGCTTCTTTTGTTCGGGATCCGGTTTTCTTTTTTCCAGCTGCTCCAGGATGGGGATGGAAAAAGAAGCCGTTTTGCCCGTCCCGGTTTGTGCACAGGCAAGAAGGTCCAGGCCCTTCAGGGCGATGGGTATTGCTTTTTGCTGTATGGGGGTGGGTGTGGTATAGCCCTCATCCTCTACCGCCTTCAGGATCGGTTCGGTGAGATTTAAATCTTTGAAAGTCATTGCAAGTAGAAAAATTAAAACGGGGTGTGTCTTAGAGGACCTAAAGATACGAAAAATTAAGGGAAACGGGATGTTCTATTTTTTTTGAGGTGCGAGTGGCCTTGTTGTTTTTGTAATTTAAGGTCTTGTGTCAACCCTCCAGATCCTGAAACATGCCGATCAAAGGATCGCTCAATTATCCTGCAGATTCTCAAAAAACCTCCATGTGAACTGTACAAAACCCGCTATCTGAAAGCATCCCGGAACTAAGATCTCAGGCCCTGAATGAGAGCCGGCGAATTTGAAAGGAATTGAGGCAAGGCAGGGTCATTTCGGCAGGCGGATATTCATTCATAATCCTTCTCTACATGAAGGATGTGCAGGATCCGGTGGATGAGCGGAGAGAACATCACTGCCGTGATCGTGAGGAAAGCGAGTCCGCTGTACAGGGCAAAGAAGGAAGAAAACAACTTCGCCGGCATGCTGGTCATTTCCGCGGTGGGACCCATCCCGGTCAGGATCATGCAACTCATCTGAATGCTGTCGATCCAGGAAAGTTCCCCAAGATGGTGGTATCCCATGGCTCCGAGTATCACAGAACCCAGGGTCAGCAAGACGGCAAAAAAGCCATACCTCGCAAGCCGGATCAGGAATTGATTGACAGGGACGACCTGTTCGGTGCGGTGTTCCAGTTTCATTTGTTCTTGAGTTGTTTCATCAGGTCCTCCAGATAGTCGATCTGCACTTCCTGAATTTCCAGAAGTTTTTTGTTTTGATGCACGAGCAGGTGATCGATCTTTTCGCTCAGGAGTTTGATCTCCAGCTCGGCCTTGAGGTTTATTTTATAATCGTGCTCTGCCCTTTGCCTGTCTTTTTGTTCCTGTCGGTTTTGGCTCATCATGATGATCGGCGCCTGAATGGCAGCCAGGCAGGAAAGGATCAGGTTGAGTAGAATAAAGGGATAGGGGTCGAATGCGCGTCCTGACAGGATCCATATGTTCGAAGCAATCCATAAGAGGATAAAGGAGAAGAAGATTCCGATAAAGGCCCAGCTGCCGCCGAATGTTGCTATGACATCTGCAAGCCTTTCTCCCATGCTTAGTTCTGCTTCAGGACCGTCCTCAATGTTCTCTGAGAGGATGGAATTGGTACGGATGGCATTCATGACGTCCTGGTCGATCGCGGCAATTTCCCCTTTTTCCTGCTCCACCAGATGAGTCAGATACAGCCTGCGGTAGGTATTGAGTTCGTCCAGTGATATGTAGCTGTCCACTTTGAAATCCGGATATGCTTTTTGTATCAGTAGAAAAATACCGGAACGGATATCCATCCCTTTGACCGCCTCGCCGGCAGGTATTTCCTTTTTTGTGATGTGGCTGATCTGCACGTGGAATTTATTTGAAAGAATTTTTTTAAATATTATTTGGTAACCGTTGGATTATATATCAGACTGGCGAATTCTTATGGTTGCCGGTCCGAAATTTTAGCCATTGACAGGGTGTAAAGTTATGGATTTCATGGAGAAAATTTCTTCTGGCATTCTGCGGTGTTTGCTTTCATGCATACTGTTTCAATTGGGCAAAAGCAGTGCAACCGGAGAAGTATTATTCACGATAAAATCTGACCGTGCCGGTCTCCAGTTCGTATATGGCGCCAATGATTTCCAATTCGCCCTTGTCGCTCATGTTCTTAAGCAGGGGCTCGGAATTTTTTATGATGGAGACGCCGTGTTTGATGTTCATTTCCACGGCAAGATCTGTGGTCATGCTATCCGGGTGGTGTTTATGTGTTGAGTCCTCCAGAAAACCCATATAGTCCACGATGTGCCGGATGTGGTCGTGGTGTTCGTAATGGTCCTTGTGCTGCAGGTAGGCCTTGACCGCCCCGCATTCCTGATGCCCCATGACGACCACGAGTTTGCAACCGAGGTGCTCCACCGCGTATTCTATGCTGCCCAGCTCATAATCCCCGATCACATTGCCTGCTGTGCGCACAGAGAAGATATCTCCCAGCCCCTGGTCAAAGATCAGTTCGGGAGGCACCCTGGAATCCGAACAACTGACCAGAACCACAAAGGGTTCCTGACCCTTTTTCAGGTTTCTCATTCTCAAAAGCGTCTCATTGGGATGCAGGGGATGTCCGGAAATAAATCTTTCATTCCCCGATACGAGGTCCTCCAGGGCGTTTCTCTTGGTGGTATTATTTTCAGTACAGGATGCCAGTGCCGCCAGACCCAGGCCTATTGCCAGCAGGATTTTCATATTTCACATTTTGGGATCAGAGATCAGTACTTACGGGAAGGACTGTTGAACAAGGGGTAAATATAGCCAGCCTCCCGGTCGATTGGCCCTGTCTGATGGTTGACTTAAAACAGTGAAAATAGAGATATTGGTCAGCGTTTGCTGAGAAGCAGGGTCCCCGAGGCATTCAATACCTGTGTACTCAGATGATAAAACCGATTCGGAATCGTCTTTAGATCCGGT
>CAYXKO010000223.1:0-4699 GCA_964465435.1 uncultured Saprospiraceae bacterium
TCAAATTCGTTTCCAAATACGTACATGCTACTTCAAGGGGGCATGAGGCCATTCAAATTGCTGTAGGCCTGCAGCTTAAATCTCAGGATTATCTGTCCGCCTATTACCGGGATGACTCTTTGCTATTATCCATTGGGATGCGTCCCTATGATCTGATGCTCCAGTTGATGGCCAAAAGGGAGGATCCGTTTTCCGGCGGCAGGACTTATTATTCTCATCCAAGTTTAAAAGACCCCGATAAGCCTAAAATACCCCATCAGTCCTCGGCTACCGGCATGCAGGCCATACCGACCACCGGCATTGCGATGGGCCTTCAATACAAGGAGAAAATGAACTTGTCCGAAGGTCAATTGGAAAGGCCAATTGTGGTCTGTTCACTGGGCGACGCATCCATTACAGAAGGCGAGGTGGCAGAGGCCTTTCACATGGCCTCTCTGAAGTCTCTGCCCATTTTGTATTTGATCCAGGATAATGACTGGGATATCTCTGCCCATAGTTCTGAAATCCGGAGGGGAAATGCGGTTGATTATGCAAAAGGTTTTCCGGGCCTGGAAGCTGTATCCATCGATGGCACCGATTTCGCCGGCTGCCTTGAGGCGGCTTCCCATATTATCGAGGAGATCCGCCGGAATCCACGTCCGTTTTTATTGCATGCCCGTGTGCCCTTGTTGAATCACCACACGTCCGGTGTGAGAAAAGAATGGTACCGGGATGATCTCGAATTGCACCAAACCCGGGACCCTTACCCGAAGATGGTTCAGTTGATGCGCGGTGAGGGTTTTGGCGAAGACGAGATCATTGCTTTGGAGGCAGAGGCAAGGTCCCTGGTTGAGGATGATTTTGAAAAGGCCAGAGCTTCCGAAGATCCCGTACCTTCTGATCTGTATCTGCATACTTTTGCCGAGACTCCCATTGTTGAAGAACAGGGCGATCGGAAACCACAAGGAGCCGAAGAGAAAGTGATGGTCGATTGTGCCTTGTTTGCTATTGAGGAGCTCATGCGCAAACATCCTGAATGTCTGCTTTACGGACAGGATGTAGGCAAGAGGCTGGGAGGTGTGTTTCGCGAAGCAGCCACACTGGCTGAAAAATTCGGAGACCACAGGGTTTTCAATACGCCCATCCAGGAAGCATTTATCGTGGGCAGTACTGTGGGCATGTCCGCAGCCGGACTGAAGCCGATCGTGGAGGTTCAGTTTGCAGATTACATCTGGCCCGGACTTAACCAGTTGTTTACAGAGGTAGCCAGGTCCTGTTATCTGACCATGGGCAAGTATCCTGTGAGCATGCTTCTACGCGTGCCGATCGGCGCTTATGGCAGCGGGGGGCCTTATCATTCCTCCAGCGTGGAATCCGTGGTCTGCAACATCAAAGGTCTGAAAGTGGTGTATCCATCCAATGGAGCGGATTTGAAAGGCTTGATCAAGGCGGCCTATTACGATTCAAATCCCGTAGTAATTTTTGAACACAAAGGATTGTACTGGTCCAAGGTTCCAGGCACGGATGCGGCCAGGGTCGTCATGCCTGCAGAAGACTATATTCTTCCTCTTGGCAAAGGAGCAGTGGTCAGGCAAGCGGACCAGCAAATGATGGAAAAAGGAAATGCTGTGTGTGTGGTGACCTACGGAATGGGAGTCCACTGGGCGCTCAATGCTTCAGAAAAGCTGGATGGAAGGGTCAGCATCATAGATCTCCGCACCCTGGTACCATTGGATACCGAGCTGGTCTACGAACAGGTCAGGAAGCATCACCGTTGTCTGGTAATTACCGAAGAGACGATTGAAAACAGTTTTGCGCAAACCCTGGCCGGAAGAATATCCGAACACTGTTTTGAGTACCTGGACGCCCCGGTTAAAGCCATTGGTTCCGCCAATTTGCCGGCCATCCCGCTAAATTCCACACTTGAAAAAGAGATGATCCTGAATGAGGATAAGGTGCTATATCATCTGCAACAACTTCTAAATTACTAGGTCATGCAAATGCCGGATTTTTTTGAAATTATTCGTTCTTCCTATCAGGGGTACTGGGATTATCTCAAGTCTGAGATCCTGTTTCAGGATTCCGGAAAACCCTGGTATGAAAACTATTTTTATGCGCTCATCCTGATTTCACTCCTGATCTGGGCGGTGGAAATTCTATTTCCCTGGCGAAGAGGTCAGGCCATTTTTCGAAAGGATTTCTGGCTGGATGCATTCTACATGTTTTTCAATTTTTTCCTCTTTTCACTGGTGGCCTACAACGCCTTGTCCAACATAGCGGTGGAGCTGTTCAACAGTCTTCTGGGGCTGGTGGGAATTGAGAATCTGGTGGCGTTGGAGCTTTCGTCCTGGCCCCGCTGGTCTCAATTTCTGATCATGTTTGTGGTGGCGGATTTTGTCCAGTGGAATGTGCACCGGATGCTGCACAAGGTTCCCTGGATGTGGGAATTCCACAAGGTGCACCACAGCGTGGAGCAAATGGGTTTTGCCGCACATCTCAGGTTTCATTTTATGGAGACGATCATATACAAGACGGTTCAATATATTCCCCTGGCCATGTTGGGATTTGGCATCCAGGATTTTTTCATCATACACATGATCGCACTTTTGATCGGCCATATCAATCACGCGAATCTGAATGTGAGCTATGGTCCGCTCAAGTACATTCTGAACAATCCGGTCATGCATATCTGGCACCATGCCAAGGATCTGCCCCAAGGTTCATACGGGGTTAATTTTGGCCTCAGTCTGAGCATATGGGATTACCTGTTTGGTACCGACTACATTCCTTCAGACGGAAGGGATATCGCGTTGGGATTTGAAAAGATCGAAAAATATCCAAACGGCTTTTGGAATCATCTCATCGAACCTTTTCGCAGCAGATCATGAAACAAAAACCTGATTACCTGATCCTGGCCATTGTGGCTAGCCTCACGCTGGGTCTTGCTCCCTGGTATCCGGAGCCTCATTTGTTTGGAAAGATCCGATGGGTGATGGGCGGAGCGGTAGGCATGGGGCCCATGGATTGGTTTGATCTGTGCTGGCACGGAGCTCCTTTTATATTTCTGATCGTAGTCCTGATATTTAAGTTAAGAAACATCATTAAACAACGTTCCTGAGGAATATGAACCGGATTTGCCTCATCCATCGGTCATGAGTGATACAAGAAGATATACGATCGCACACAAGGTCAGGGAAGGTTTGATGTGTAAAGGAATTTGGCTCAACCTGCCCTCCGAGTTTACAGCCCGCTGGCTTTCCCGGTTTGAACTGGATTTTATCACCATCGATGCGGAGCATGCCCCCTTGGATCCTTCTGTCATGTATCGACTGATCTCTGCTATTTCGGGCTCAGGCAAAGTGGCGCCTCTGGTTCGAACGGCCGGGTCCGATGAGAGGGATATCAAGATGGCTCTGGACGCAGGAGCTTATGGCATCATCGTACCCATGGTGAATACGGCTGCTCAGGCCCGGGAGGTTGTCAGGTGGTCCAGATATCCGCCATCCGGTTCCAGGAGCTTCGGGAACGCCATGGCGGGATTTGCCTTTGGCCAGAGAATGAGAGAATACCTTCGCGCAGCAAATGATCAAACTTTGGTTGCAGTGCAAATTGAACACAGGGATGCCCTGGACAGGCTGGAAGAGATTTTTTCCGTGGACGGCCTGGACCTGGCTTTTGTGGGTCCATCGGATCTGTCCTTGTCGCTCGGGCTTGAGCCGGCCCCGGAAAATCAGCATCCCGTGTTTTTGGAGGCCTTGGAAAGAATCCGATCCGCAGCCTCCAGGCTCGGGATGCCGTTGGGCATATACTGCTCAGGACCTGAGGCTGCCAGGCAGAGGCTGCAGGAAGGATTTAGTTTTGTGGTGCTCTCCAGCGACATGCAGCTGCTGGACCGGGCCATGAATGATGTGCTGGACAGTTTCAGGTAATCTGATCCTCGTTTAATGATTTTGGGCTGTATTCCAGGCTTAGCTTTAATGCAGATATTTTGAAGCCTCCCGCACGGTAAGGGGGTGAAGTTTAATTTCGGACAGGAAGCGTGAAACGCCCTTTGGATCCGTTTTGGAATATTGCCTAAGAGCCCAGCCTGCCGCCTTGTTGATAAAGAACTCCCTGGAACCCCGCGTCCTTAGTATGAGTTTTTTGAGCAGCTCAAAGTCTGTGCGTTCCCTGAAAAATAGCTGTAGGATGAGTGCGGACCTTGGATACCAAAAGGGTTCCATTTCGATCCACTTCATGGCAATCGGACCTGTGGATTCCGGGTAACGGAGCAGGGTTTTTCCGATCAAGCCCGAGGCGATCAGGTCCACAGTGTCCCACCAGGATTGATCTCCGATTAGTTTTTCGAAAAAGGGAATTTGGTCCGTTGTGTATTTTTTTTGGAAAATGCCTGCATAGTCCATTGCGGCATATTTGTATTCTCTGGCATCCTGAGCCCAGCATTCTGATATAAACTCTTCAACCTGAGCCCAATCGTAATTTTTGAATTCTGAAAAAATGTCCTTTTGAAGCGTGCGTCTCGTGGGTGAGGATAGTCCCAGGAATACAAACTGGCCCCTCATATAAGCCTCCATGGCTTCAGACCTGGAAGGATTTTCATTTTTTTCGAAAACGGATTTTAAAGATTGGAAGATTTTACCCATTTTTGCGCTTCGTTTTTGCCGGAGTGGTGAAATTGGTAGACACGCACGTTTCAGGGGCGTGTGCTCGTGAGGGCATG
>CAYXKO010000224.1:0-4692 GCA_964465435.1 uncultured Saprospiraceae bacterium
ATAACCCAACTTATATTTCGCAAGATGGCACTATTCCGGAGTCTTATGAGCTTCCCATAAAACAAACCGATATAAGTGTCATTAGGCGGCCCCCTGCCTATCCGCTTGCCATAACGCAATTAAATGAGGGGCGAACCGTTAATTTTACGAAAGATGGTATTTTCCAGTTTGCGGCCCGGTATAAATTCCGGGATGGACAATATTCTGTCTTGTCTATTTATTCCAAAACGGTTTGGCAAAACAAGGATGGAGACAATAACGACACTATTAGGCTTGATTTACCTAAGTCTGAAGAAATAGATAATGAAGTTCAATCAGTTGAATTTCTTGTAAGACGTGGCGAATCTGCACCGTTTTATATTATAAAGATATTTGACCGCCAGGTTGATAGTGCTTTGTTTGCGGGTCACAATAATCCTGGGCTGCCAAATACAGTTCTAACCCACAAATTTTATAATGATTCAGTAGGAATCAGTGTTGCAGACGCAGAGGCTTATGTTGCCTTCCATGATGTACCCTTGTTGTCAAAGTCTCTTGAGGTGGCCGGGAATAGGCTTTTCTTGGCTAATAACTTAAAGGGATATGATTGGGTGTCTGGTGGTATATCGTTAGAGGTCGTCCCTGATTCGCTTACTGTTAATGGCGAATTTTGGGAATTGGGGTGGCAATGCGGCGGGATAGTTGGTGAAGCGGTTGTATTAAGAATAGATACTGGGCAGGCTGCCGGGTATTATAGTACGGATTTTACTCCCGCATCGTCTATCCCCCCATCTTATGTTCTTGACCCTTCGAGATATTTAGGGTCGTTGACTGATTTTACATTGCTTCAGCTTGTTTATTATTATTCTCCGTGTGGTAGTAATATAGACCTTCCCCCTGGCCCTTCAATTGCCAGTATAGGGACTTCATCTATAATAGTCAATGGATTAGCCTTCCAAAATGAGACGAAAGTATTTAAAAGTGGTTCCGTTTATAGGGTTGGAGTATGTTTTTATGACAATTATGATCGCACCTCTGGCGTTGCGCATTCTCCGGCAGAGATTGTAATCCCGGAAAGGGAATTTTCTACAACTATTTTCAATGGTGGCATACAATGGACATTGCCATCTGGTGCGCAACCTTCTTATATTCCGGCATGGGCTACGAGGTATTCTATTGTAAGGACAAAGAATTTAACCCAGTTGAATTTTATTGCAGAAAGGGCGGCTAATTGTAAGTATGTAAATAAAAGCGCAACGGGGGAATACACTGGAACGGCTACAACGTATAACGAGCATGATGCAATACTTATACCGCTTGATTTATTTTTGTCTAATGGTATAGGTTATACTTATACAGAGGGGGATGTTTGTAAATTAATAGCTGGAAACCAAATTTATAGACTTAATATTTTGGCGGTACAGGGACTTGATTTAATTGTTTCCCCTGTTGATCTTGGCGACATATCTACTGACATTTTTTACATAGAAATATACCGTCCCAATGTTTTGCCGGAGGATGAATTATATTATGAGATTGGTGAAATTTATGATGTAAGTAATCCTGGCACAATTACCCGTTCGTTTTCACAAGTAACGGGGATTTTGGATGGTGACGTAGGGCTTGTTAGGCGTGGCGATCCTGACCTTATTGCCAACTATTGGATTTCGGAAGTAATGAACGTCCAGGATCGTTTTTGGAGTACCTGGCCACAAGATGTTGGAAGATCAAGGATAGAAATATTTTCCAAGCAAAGGAGATTTGAAACGGAGATTGCTTGGGGCGGGGTCTTTTTCCCCGGCACTGAATCTAATGATATAAATTCATTTTTGTCTGGTGATATAAAAACACTTGACAATCAGGTTGGGGCTTTGAATAAATTGGTATTCACTGCGAGGGCACAAGATTATGGGACTGTCATGCTTGCTATTGGAGACAATGAGATTGCCAGTTTGTACTTAGGCCGAAGTGAGTTTTATAATTCACAAGAGGGAAGTTCTGTATTGACAAGTGCTGACGTCATTGGAACGGTCAATATATTGAGGGGTGGATATGGTTGTATAAACCCGGAAAGTGTTGTTGAAAATGACGGAGATGTATATTGGTTTAGTGCGATAAAGGCTGCGGCTGTCAGATATAACAGAAATGGGTTAGTTCCAATATCGGATTACAAGTTTGCTCCACTTTTCAAGTGGTTGGCAGATAAGGTAATGTTGGCCCAGCCGACAGTTGATAATTACCTTATTGTTGGTGGTTTTGATGAGTACAACAAGGAATATTTAATTACCACCCCCACAGAAAGTGTTCGCCGCTTCCCTGTCACTTATGATGTTCTTTCAGAAATGGACGAAACTGTTAAGACGAATGATTTGGGAGGAAACTTTTATAATGCTAATTTAGAGGCTGGCGAGTTGTATAAAATATTGGTAGAAACAAATTCCGGGCAATCGGTTACTATTGCCGTTACTGATTTGTATTTTGGCAGTGCCACTTATAGTGAATCTGTTGGGACTATAAAATCGGTTCAATTTTTTGCCGCATCTTCTGGCTTGGTTTCTTTTCGTGTTATGTCTGGAGGGTCAATTAAGGGAGTACAAGTTTATAAGCAGCGTTTAAATCCATACGTGGTAGTAAATAGTGTCCCAAAAACATTTGCCTTTAGTGAGGCTGAAAATCGCTGGAAGTCCGTGTATCGTTTTGTTCCTGATTGGTTCGGTAGGATAGCGGACGTTCTTGTTTCGTTCAAAAATGCGTTGCTTTATACACATGATAATACAGATGCTCCTTCAACATTTTATGATGTTCAGTACGCATCTGGTTTTGCTTTTGTTGCGAATCAGCCTCCTAATGTCGTAAAGCGGTATCAGGGCATTTCATTAGAGACAGACGAAACTCCGAGCTATGTTCATATTAGAACCGAGATACCCGATGTGCAAAGTTCCGATTTAGTAGAATCGGAGTTTAGTAATTTAGAAGGCATACCCTATGCTTCCTTCCGAAAGGATGGGCTTTCGCCTAATGTAAGTGGTACAAGGCTGAACAAACAAATGAGGGGTGACGATATTGTTGGTAGATATGCTAAAATCTTTGTAGAGTTTGCAAAAAATCGTACATTTGTAACCAGGATGGTTAATATTATCTCACGTCCGTCAAGCGGACATAAACTGTAAGACATGCCAATTCCAGCATTAGCATTTGCAATCCCCGGCGCATTGAAGGCCGGGTTCGGATTATATCAATTAGCACGAGGTGCGGCTATGAAGCCTGAGCGCCCCATTTATGAGATTCCTGGTGAAATTCAAGAGGACGTAGCTGCTGCTCGTCGGCTTGAAAGGGGTCGTATGCCTGGCGTTCAATATGCGGAGGATCGCATTAGGCAGGGATCGGCGCAAGGTGGTTATAATCTTAGAAGGTCTGTAACAAATCCTAATCAGCTTTTGTCTGGACTGCAAATGATTCAGGCAAATGCCAGGATTGCGGAGAGGGGGTTAATGGAGGCCGAGGCTGGTGATTATTACCGGCGTATTGCCAATCTGCAAAGAAGTCTGAATATGAGTGCCCAATATAAGGACAAGGCATTTGAAATAAATAAAATGCAGCCTTATATGGATCAGGCAAGAACTAAGGCGGCATTGACGCAGGGTGGCCTTTTGAATGCCTTTGGCGGGTTAGGAGAAGGTATGTCTGGACTAATGCAGGGAGAAATGTTTAATCAGGAAATGGATTTGATGAAAAATCCGGAATACTTAAAAATGTTTTCACGATAATGGCTGATCCTAAAGGAACATATTTTGGCCCTGGTGAGAGAGGGTTGGCGACGGTATTGCCATCTTCACCTAATTTTGCGGGTCTTGCACAAATGGCGCAAAATGCCAATTTGCGGAGACAGCGCCTTGGTATTGATTTTTCAGAGAAAAGAAACAAGGAGCGCCAATCTGCTATTGATTCGGTTTCTTCTATGCTTCAGAAGGGGCATACAACCGGGCTTATTTTCCAGAATGAGCTAAATAAAAAGGTTGGAGAGGGGATTGCTAAGTTATCAGAACTTGTGGCATCCGGGGCAAAAACTGAAGAGATTAGGGCATTTGGTGCGAGTTTAACACAGGATTTAGTTACTTACGGAGAATCGGGCAAACAGGTTACGTCGCTTATTAATGAAATGAGGAAATGGAATCAGGCGAACGGCAAGATGATAGACGAGGGTATATTGATGAAAGACGTTGGCGATAAAATAATAGGGCCGGACAACAAGATAAGAAATCCAAGCGATATTAGTCCAGACGAATTGGCTGTTGAGAACATTGTGTTCGGCGATAAAGATGGGGCTGGTGCTAAGTATCTTGTAAGGGGGAAGGTCATTTCAAATCTAATGAAAAGCCCGGAGTTAAAGGCTGCCGTTGTGGAACATAGGGATTTTGAAATTGCCAGTGAGCTTCCTCCCGGAAAGGTTGGGACTGTTGAAACTATCAATAAAACAAAGCTATCCCCTATTGCGACAGTTAATCAAATAACCGGGGAAGTCGAAATAATGGATGCAGAAAGGCTGGTCAAATCCCCTATTTGGCAAGTTTTATTGAATGATAGGGCGTTTATGACCCTTGTTGAAAATGAGGTATCTAAGTCGTATGCTCCCAAAGATGCACCTTCAAGTGTATATATTAAGGGGGTAATGGGTGGGGCGCAAGAGGTTTTTCTGCCCAAGAAAGAAAATGC
>CAYXKO010000225.1:0-4672 GCA_964465435.1 uncultured Saprospiraceae bacterium
CTGGGTTTGTGGACCATGGCTCTTGCCAGCATCACCACTGCTTTCTCGCTGGAAGAAAGCTCTGAGACCAGGCTTGAGATCTTATCCTGCAGGCCCAATCGCAGCAAGAGATCCGATATACCCTGATCACCTGACAAATCCTTCACCCTGTCAGCTGCATTTAAGGCGATGGCCAGGTTAGCCCGCACAGTCCTGTCTTCCAGGAGCGGGATGCGGGCGCTGAAGAAGCCCATTTTTCTCCTTGCGGACTGAAAATCCCTTTGTACGGGATTCAGGCTAAAGCCCAAAACATTCAGCTGGCCTGAAAGGTCCGATGACAGGCCGTAAAAGGCATTCAGCAAAGTGGACTTGCCGGATGAATTAGGACCTATGAGCTCTATCCATTCTCCCTCCCCAATGTCAAAATTCAAATCCTTAAAGACCAGTAAATTGCCATGTGAGATCGAGAATTTTCGGGCTGTTATCAGTTGTGCGGACATGCGTGCGTTGTATGCCGCAAAGGTAGGCATTTCGGGTGTCCTTTGATGGACCTGCCGGCATTATTTGGCCCCTGTACCGCGCATCAACAATAAGTGGCCGGTAGTCCGGATGGAAGGCTATTTTTGCACTCGCATCAAAGAGAAGCCGGCCACCCCTGTCGGGCGGAGCAGGCCCCGATGTCCCGATTATCAAAATCTCATGGAATACAGAAAAACCTTGTACCGGCGATATCACAGCACCCAAAGCGGAAGGCTGGGACCTGAGGATGTTGAGCAGCAATTCGAAAATGAGATCTGGAGATTTGAACGCGAGATCCTACCCCTCATCCCTGATTTGAGAAAAGATGCCCGTATCCTGGACATCGGATGCGGAACCGGCAGCCTGGTAGCCTTGCTCCAAAGAAATGGCTTTACTCTGGCCGAAGGCGTGGACATTAGTCCGGAGCAGGTGGAAATGGCCCTGAAACTGGGTGTAAAAAACGTGCGATGCATGGATATCCGGGATATTCTAGAAGCACCGGAGAACCAATACGATCTGATCCTGGGGATGGACATTGTCGAACATTTCACCAAAGATGAACTTACAGACCTGCTCCTCAGGGTCAAAGACAAACTGACGGAAAAGGGCATGGCCATTTTTCGCACACCCAATATGGACGCCCTGATTCCAAACCGGTTCAGCTACGGAGACTTTACACACGAGTGTCTGCTGAATCCCTCGTCGGCCACCCAACTGGGCCTTGCCTGCGGCTATGCCGAATCGAGGGCCCTGGCGGGAGATGTGGCGATCCGCAATCCCCTCAAGGAAGTGATCAGAAAATTCTTTTGGGCGGCCTTTACGCTGGAGCAAAAACTAAGGACCTTTGCCTCGGGCTCCAGTACCCGGAACATGATCCTCACGCCCAACCTTCTTTGGGTACTAAGGAAATAAAACTCTGTAGCAGGTTTACGAATTTTGTCCGATCAGGACGGGCATTTGGAGGCGAAAGGATTCCAGTGCCATCAAAGCGGCCCGGGCCCCGTTTTCCAGCTGCGGGTACGGGATCGGCGGCTGCCCTCCCTGTTTTAAAAACTCGAGCCAGGTTTTGAATTGTGCCTTGTGGCCCTTATCCTGTCGGAAGCCCCCGCCCAGTCCGGAAAAGCCAAAGGAGTCCAGCTTTCTGAAATTGTCGATGACCGCAGTCTTTCCAAGCTGATGCACCTCGATCCTTTCCTTGGGATATGCGCGCGAACCATTTGAAAAATAGTGAAGGGTGGCCGAGGAGCCATTCTCAAAATCGAGGATTATGCTGGCGTGGTCGGTGAAAAGCTTATAGGGTCCCATGGAGCTCATGTACACCTTTTTGATGAGGCTTCCTGTCAGAAATATCGCCAGGTCAAAATAATGACAGGCCTCTCCGAGTATTCTGCCTCCACCCACCAGGGGATCCTGCGTCCAGTGGGATTCAGGCAGGGAACCCGCGTTCATGGTCGCCACGATCTGAACCGGAGCCGGGGATTCTGACAGGGCCGCCCTGAGTGCCACGGAGCATGGAGAAAACCGCCTGTTGTAACCTACGGTCAGGGAACCCCAGGAATCAGACTGAGCGCGGGTGATATCATTCAGGGAGCCGAGGTCCAGCGCAAGAGGCTTTTCTACCATAACGTGCTTATTCTGCTTCAGAGCCCTTAGGACCAGGTCGGCATGTGTATGGTGTCTCGTGGCGATGACCAGTCCATGCACATCCTGATCAGACAACAACTCTTCCGGTTCGCCGTATATTTTGGGAATTGCATACTTTTTGGCCAAATGCCCTACCCTTGCGCTTTGGGAACTACAAATGGCCACCGGGGTAGTTTTCAAGGCTTCAAATTCGGGCAGGATCACGGAAGACACATAATCTCCGGCACCCATGATCCCGATCGAATTCCGGGACGCACTGTGCGATCTTACCTGTCCTGCCAGATTGCCGTTCCTAACTGAATCCTCCACAGAGTATCTGAACAACCGGGCCAGTCCCTGAGCATTGCCCAAAGATTCATAGACGGAATCGAATTCCTCCAGACCGGCCACGCCCGATACCAGGCTCTTTACTTCCAGCTTTCCGCTTTCAATGCCCCTCAGGATCGCCTGAAAATTTCTGTTTTCTGTCCAGCGCACGTAAGCGATCGGATAATCGAGATTTTTGGATTCATAAGCCGGTTCGTATCGTCCGGGACCATAGGAGCAGGAAACCTGGAAAGACAATTCCTTCTCGTAGAAATCGGCTCTCTTCAGATCGAGACCCACCACTCCCACCAATACGATCCTGGCCCTCTTTCTGCACATCCTGGCGGCCTGGCTGATGATTTCATCCCCTGATCCGGATGCTGTGATCAACACGGCATCGGCGCCCACCCCTTCGGTGGCATGCAATATTTCATCCACCGGATCTTTTCCAGCCGTAACCAAAAATGCCCTGGCCCCATAGTCTGCGGCCTTTGCCACCTTGCCCGGGTCGAGGTCCAGTGCAAGGACTTCGCAACCGTTCATAAGCAGCAGTTGCACTGCCATCATTCCCAATAATCCAAGACCCGTGACAACCACCCTCTCGCCCAGCGAAGGCGCCATCAACCGGATGCCCTGGAGGCTGATCGCACCTGCGACCGTAAAGCAGGCATCCTCCAATGAAACTCCGTCAGGCACCTTTGCCACCAGGTTTTCAGCAACAAGAACGTATTCAGCATGAGGACCATTGGAAGCCACCCGGTCTCCCGGACGAAACCTCGTCACCCGGGACCCGACCGCCTCGACGATTCCGGAGTTGCAATAACCCAAAGGAATGGGAGTGTCCAATTTATTGAGAACGGTCTTATAGGCCGAGACTAATCCGTCTTTCCTGATCTTTTCCAATACCTGATATACCCGGTCGGGCTGAGAAATGGCCTTCCCCAGCAAACTCTTCTTGCCAAACTCCACCAACATTCTTTCCGTGCCAGAGGAGACCAGGGAATAGGAGGACCGTATCAACACTTCTTCCGGACCGGGCACAGGCACCGAGGTTTCCACCAGATAAGTTTTGCCGGTTTTGAATTCCTGTAAAATCTGTTTCATCCTTTCAACTTGATGGCTGAATGTATTTCTTTATGATGATTCCCAATTAAGCCCGGAGGAATTTCTTGTCAGAAAATTGACCGAGTACTGAATTGATCTTGCTTTGATAGGCTGCCAAGGTAAAATTATCCCGGCTATGTTCCACATTATACCTTCCCAATTTTGCGATGAGATCCGGGTCAGCCAGCAATCTGTCCAGTCCGGACACCAGATCCTCCACCGAATCGGGCCTGACGCAAATACCCATCTTCTCATCCACCAGTTGACTGAGGTAGTGATGTTCCGTGGTCACAATGGCGCAACCTGCGCGGCAAGCTTCGAGAATGGAAATGGGCATTGCCTCGCTGCTATAGAAACTGGGCAAGGCAAAAATATGACTGGACCGCAACAAGGCCGCCTTTTGATCTCCCAACACCAGCCCCAAATAATGGATCCCCGGATGTCCGCCCAGACGCTGCTCAAATTCCTGTTTCATCTCAGCGACCGAAAGGTGATCATCCCTCTGATACGCTCCAGCAACATAGAGCTCAATATTGGGATATTTGTTTTTCAATTGCCCGAATGCATCCACCAGATGCAGGATCCCTTTGCTATAGACCAGGTTTGACAAATACGTGATCCTGATCATTCCCGTGGATTTTTCAGAAAAGGGATCTGCCATTTCGAGTACGGGATCGTAAAAATTATGCACCACTTCCAGCCTGGCCGACGACAGAAATCTGCCGTACTCGGACAGCATGCATTCGTGCAGGGCAATGAAACAATTCACGCGCCGGTATGCACTCAGGTAAAATATCCGGAACAAGGGGTGAAGCGAATCCAGGAACCTGTCAAAATAAGCAGCATGGATGTGCAACACGACCTTGCAGGAAAACCATCCGGCCATATAAATGGCAAGAACGTCCTTTAATGATCCCGTCACAGATCGGCTGCCCGCGATATAAATGACCGAATTCCGGTGCCGGCTGAAACAAAAAAGATACTGCCAAAGAGTCCTGAAGGAGTATAAGATCTTATAGGCAAGACTCTTTCCTTCCAGATTTTGGGAAATAACGATCTTATCACCCTGGAAGCCCTCACAGGCATATTGAAAGGCCAGGCTGTGACCGTTGACCGGAGG
>CAYXKO010000226.1:0-4664 GCA_964465435.1 uncultured Saprospiraceae bacterium
ATGACCCATCCCGGCTGACAGGTAACCTATAGAACAGATCAGCGGATCGCTTGGAGAAGAGGCATTTTCTCCCCTTGTTTATTATTGATCCATACTTGCCTTGTACATTCTGAGAGGTCCGCGCTCATGGGGATTGGACCCATCCATCAGACCGGAACAAACCGGATGTATGGCGTTTCCTGACCCGGACAATGATCCGTGGAAGCTTCCATTTATCCATCCCAACGAAAAATTTTTTTCGGAAAGGGATCTGAAAATGAATAATACAATAAATTGCTATTCTGTATATTATATATTTAAATATTTAATATACAAAATCTGAATTTTATAAGGAAAAAATTTTTTTCAAATTTATATATTAATCAAAATATATATATAACTTTGTTCTTATATAAAACTCATTGCTATGCAAGGTTGGAAGAAAATCATGACGATTCGGGACAGCTACAAGGCTGAGGTGAAGCGCCTCCAATTGATCAAAAATGGCATCGAGGCTATGTTGATGTCAAAGGCCAAGGGGCAAATGCAAATGACCATCAGTGGCATGGACCTTTACGTCAAGGAAGGGCAATACGAAATTGCCTCTATTCTGCTTTTTGAAAACGAAGAGGATTGAAGGCCGATCGGGGCAATCAGAAATCCAGTCTGAAGTTTTGTCTGTATATGTAGACCAGCAGGGCCAGGAACAAAAAAACAAAAAGTAGGAAGAACACAAAGCACCTTCCCTTACTGCCCTTATTGAATTCGTGTATTTCCATGGATAGGATTTATGCCGCAAAGTAAATCCAAATCAGTCTGATACGCAAATAATTTTGTGAATTAATCTGAGATCAAAGCCGGGTTATCATCCTGCATCCTGCAGAAATGTCCGCCGGGCTTGGGATTCCTGTTAACTTTGGGGCCAAATCCATGAATCAGACTCAATTACCTCAGGTTTACCTGCAAAAGAACCGCGACCAATCCATTCACAGGAAGCACCCCTGGATTTTTTCCGGAGCCATTGCCCGAAAGGACGATGGACTGCTCGATGGGGATCTGGTATCGGTTTGCAGTCACGATGGCCGCATCCTGGGCTTTGGGCACTACCACGATGGCAGCATTGCAGTCAAACTGCTGCATTTTGGGGACAGTCCCTATCACGATGGCTTTTGGTTTCAGAAAATAGGAAGCGCTTTCAAATACAGGCAAATGCTTTTGGCCTCCGGTGCATTGCCATCGGACGCCTGGCGCTGGGTGCACGGGGAAGGCGACGGTCTGCCCGGCCTGATCGTGGACCGTTACGGAGACGCTGTGGTGATCCAATGCCACACGATCGGCATGCACAGGCAGGTGGAAGTGATCTCTCGTGCGATCAGGGACTGCGATCCGGCCAACATAAAACTGATATTTGACAAGAGCCGTGAAACACTTCCCAAAGAATATGCCGCCGGAACCTCCAATCGCTTCCTCCTGGGCGACCAGACGGAGTTGACCATGACGGAGCATGGAATCCGTTACCTGGTCGACCCCTTCCAGGGACAAAAAACCGGCTTTTTTCTGGATCAACGGGACAACAGAAAACTGGTTCAGGAATTCAGTCGCGGCAGAAGGGTACTCAATGCCTTCAGTTACACAGGCGGATTTTCAATTTCAGCCCTCGCAGGAGGGGCTGTCTCCGTCGATTCAGTGGATGTTTCCTCCAGGGCACTTGCCACCCTGGACCAGATCCTGGATCTCAATGGCATGAAAGACCTGCCGCATAAATCCATCGAAGCCGACGTCCCGGTGTGGCTCAAAACTTGCCCTCAGGGTGCCTATGACCTGATGATCCTGGATCCACCGGCCTTTGCCAAATCGCTGCACAAACGCCACAATGCCATTCAGGCATACAAGAGATTGAATCACGCAGCTCTCAAACTAATGAATCGTGGTGGCCTTCTTTTTACCTTTTCCTGCTCCCAGGTAGTCACCGAAGAACTTTTCTATGGCACGGTCGTGGCAGCGGCCATTGAGGCCGGACGGACGGTCAGACTCATCCGGAGGCTCAGTCAGGCACCCGACCACCCGGTAAACCTGTATCATCCTGAGGGGCATTACCTCAAAGGCTTGCTGCTCCAGGTAGAGGATTGAGCAGGACCATCCCGGAACTTTATGCCGGCTTCAATCAGTTAAGAAAATATGGATCAATTTGAGTTTCCCCAAATCCCCGCTGATCTGCCCGGAAGACCCGATGCCGAGGAAGCGTACCTTGCCCTGATCCGGGAGCGCGTCAGACAATTGCTGGAAAGTGATACAGACCTGTTGTTCAGTCATTTATACAGACTGGATGTATCTGAGAAAGCCCTCAATCTAATCCTGAAGACCCAGGCGCCTGATTTGTGGCCGGAACTGTTGGCAGAAGCCATTTGGGCCAGGCAAAAGGCCCGATTGTCCTCCAAAAAAGAGACCCGGGTGAAGCCTATCCACGAGGAAGGCTGGGATTTTTGAGTTTCATTCTCTCTGAAAAGCCCACCAGGACCGGTCAAAATTTTGAAAATATGCTGATTTTTTTTTGCAAATCAGCACATTAGCGTATATTTGCAGCCCTTTTAAAAAAATCTGTAAAGTCAAATGAAACATTTTGAAGTAACCTTCATCGTAGATCCAGTGCTGTCGGGCGATGAAGTCAAATCGACAGCCCAAACCTACCAGGAGATGCTCACCAAGGAAGGTGCCAGCATCGTCCACGTAGACGAGATGGGTCTCAGGCAATTGGCCTACCCCCTCAACAAGAGAAGTACAGGAGTTTATTACTGTATTGAGTTTGCAGCACCCACCGGTGCTCTGATCGGAAAAGTGGAACTCGCCATGAAACGCGACGAACGCATCATGAGATTTCTGACAATTGCCCTGGATAAATTTGGCGTCAAGTACAACGACGACAAGAGAAATGGCAAAATCGGAAAAAAAGTGCGCAAGGAAAAACCAGTAGCTGAATTGTCCAGACCTTACTCACCCAAGGTAGCCCCCGTGGCACCGGCAATTGAAGCTGAAATTCCTGAGGAAATCCTGGAGACCCCCACAAAACCGGTTGAATAATTCATTATCTACATTTTAATCCTGTAAAAAATGGCAACGCAAGACGAAATAAAGTTTCTCAGCAATCCCAATATCGGCAAAAAGCAGAAAAAATATTGCCGGTTTAAAAAGTTTGGAATCAGGCATATCGATTATAAGGATCCCGATTTCCTCATCCAGTTTATCAACGAGCAAGGAAAGATCCTTCCCCGCAGGCTGACCGGTAATTCCCTCAAATACCAAAAGAGGGTTGCCACAGCGATCAAAAGGGCCCGTCACCTGGCCATATTGCCTTACGTTTCAGACCTCCTGAAATAAATTGTCTCATCTTAAAGCAATCTGAATCATGGAAATCATACTCTTGAACGATATTGACAAGGTAGGCGACAAATACGAAGTCGTCAAAGTAAAGCCCGGTTATGGAAGAAACTACCTGATCCCTCAGGGTCTTGCCATCGTGGCTTCTGAAACCAACCTCCGCAGACTGGGCAACCTGAAAAGGCAGGAGGAAATTCGCGAAAACAAGAAACTCAGCACCTACAGGGAACTCGCAGCCCAACTCAACGGTGTTACCCTCAGGATCGGAGCAAAAACCGGCACCTCGGGTAAAATATTCGGATCTGTGACCAATGTGCAGATCGCTGCAGCCCTGAAAGACCAGATCAACCTGGATGTGGAAAGAAAGAAAATTCACATCCTAGATGAAATTAAGGAATTGGGCACCTACCAGGCCCGCATCGACTTCCACAAGGAGGTCTCCGGAAATGTGGCCTTTGAGGTGGTCGCTGAGTAATCCAAAGAATCACGCACATCGATACCCCGGCAGCATTCGCTCCGGGGTTTTTTTTTTTGTTTTTCACCGCAGCGGCAGGGTCGTATGGAGTCATTTTTGGATTACATTTGCTGCCTATGGATTACAAAAACCTGCGCAAGGATTACATCAAGCACAGCATGGATCCCTCCCAACTTTCCCCGGATCCGCTGCAACAATTCTCAATCTGGTTTGAAGAAGCCCTGCATTCCCATGTGGAAGAGCCCAATGCCATGGCCTGCGCCACCGTGGGGCCCGACGGACGGCCTTCTTGCCGTTATGTCCTGTTTAAGGAGTTAAGCCGCGACGGGTTTGTTTTTTTTACCAACTACCAGAGTCGCAAGGGAAGAGAACTGGAGCATAACGAATATTGCAGTCTGGTCTTCTATTGGCGGGAACTCGAAAGGCAGGTACGCATTGAGGGCATCGCGCGCAAAATACCAGCTTCGGATTCAGAAGAATACTTCAACTCCAGACCCATTGGCAGCCGCATTTCGTCCCTGGTCTCCCCGCAAAGCCGGGTGATTGAAGACAAAACAAGCCTTGAATCCGAAATAGAAAGACTGTCACAGCTTCATCCTGAACAAATAAAACGACCCGACCATTGGGGGGGATATGCCGTTTCGCCCACATGCATTGAATTCTGGCAGGGCCGTCGGGATCGCTTACACGACAGGGTGCAATACAGGCTGGAATCCCCGGGCCTGTGGGTGCGGGAAATGCTGGCTCCCTGAAGATCCCGGAATGCCATGGCCAGGCTTGACAGATCCGCCGGGCCTTTGATCAGCAACACCCGCCACCGTCGTAAAACCAGGTG
>CAYXKO010000227.1:0-4654 GCA_964465435.1 uncultured Saprospiraceae bacterium
TGTTTTGAAAGGCATTGTCCAGTATCAGTCCCTGTCCCATCCTCAATCTGAAATCACCAATGGCCAGATTCTCCACTACAGGGCTGATGTTTTGCAAATAGAGATGTGCTGAAATATAATCTACCCCTCCTTTTGCCGCATTGTTCCAAAGCTTTTCACCGGCATCTTTTTCCATTAGAATACCGACGGAATATTGACCCGGGAGACTGGATCTGTACCTCATGAATAGCTTGTCTGGAGAGCCTTTGAATTTTGGTGGGTTGCCGTCTTTGGAAAGATATTCGTCCTCTTTTTGTAACTCTCTTTCCCATCTTAGTACCATATGGTGAGATCCGGGTCCAAACCAGGACAAATATCTTTTACGATCGAAAGCCCTGGTATCAGACACTGTGAAGTAGGGCAGTATTGATTTTAGCTTTTCCAGGTTGATACCCTCAATGGTTTGAAGTTCCAGGGGCGACAGGATTGACTTTTGGCCAGCCAGAAATTCGAGAATGGCATTTTTCTCAAGCTCATTTAATCCGGGTATTCTGTCTAAATCTTGTTTCGTGGCCCGGTTTAATCTGATCGGATTTTTGATCAGCCATTCGTTTTTTTCATCTTCAAATAACTCTTCTCCGCTTTTTTCGGCATCGGATTCTTCCAATAACTGGGATTCCAACTGTTGCCTCTCCCATTCCTGTTGCCCACAGACCCTGCTGCAAAAGGCCAGGAAAATTACAAATGGGACTACTTGTTTTAAAAAGGTGAAACCCATATGGCAAAAATAATCATCCTGACCGATTGAATGTTATCGGGAAGGGCGATCAGGCTCAGTATAAAATTACCGGATCAGGGTGAGGTCGCCGGATTGATGGCCTTTCCGGCCATCTGATGTTTCGTAGGAAAGGTGATACACATACACTCCGGGCATCAGATCCTGTCCTTTATATCTTCCATCCCAGCCTGTCATGTCCTGGGCAGATTTGTCTGATTCTGAAAAAACCTTGTTTCCCCATCGGTCGTATATTATAAAGGTGATTACCCTGAGATCAGCCGATGGGCTTTCAATTCTGAACCGGTCATTTACTCCATCAGAGTTTGGCGAAAAGCTATTGGGTAAATTTATATCATTTCTGTTCCTGACCACTACTCTTATCCTGACGACGATTTCACAACCGTTTTCATCCCTCAGGGTAGCCTGGTATTCGGTGTTTTCATTTGGACTTGCCTCCGGATTCAGGCAATCATTGCAACTCAAGCCCTCGGCCGGGGACCAGGTTATACTGGAAACCGGGAATTCGGGTTGGAGGTCCATTTGGATCCTGGCTCCCCGGTCAATTTCAAATAAGGATGTATAGTCTGCCTTAAGCTGTCTAAAGTGAAGGTTAATTCTTATGGTTGAATCACATCCCGTCATATTTTGGTTTTCAAGAACGCGGCTGCCGACAGGGTTTGATTTATCAAACCGGATGCCATCTAAAGTCAGATATTCCCCTTCGCACAGCGTGTCTTCCAATAAGTGAACACTGGGTTCATTCAGAGTTACCTCTACAAGAAGTATGCTGTCGCATCCTGCGATGGAACCCCCGGCCAGGGTGTCTGAGCCGCTTGTCCTGAATTCGGAATACACTTTTGTGCCAATCCGGATGCTGTCTCCCCGGCACAAGCGGGTTTTGTAGTTGGATACTACGGCCTTTACAAAGTCTATCCGGATGTGTAAAACCGAATCGCATCCGGTATGGGATCCCCCCTGAAATATTTCATATCCTTCCGGATTTCGCAAATCATAGGTTCTTCCATTGATCACGATGGATTGGTTTTCACAAAGGCTGCTGTTGAAAACTGCTCTTGATTCCGGATGGTACGATATCTTAATATCGGTTATGCTGTCACATCCATTGGTTGAGGCCCCTTTAAGAATTGAAAAATATTGAGGGTTCAAACTGTCCAGCCTGATCCCTTGAATGGAAAGATATTCCCCCGGACACAGGGTGCTGTCGATGTCCAGGATGCCGGGTGGGATCAATTGCAGACTAACCTCTACAATACTGTCACAACCTTGTGCTGTGGCACCGAACAAGGTATCCGTACCACTCATTTTGAATTCGTGATAGACCTTGCCGTTGATGAAGAGGCTGTCGCCTCTGCACAACTCTGTAAGAAATCTCGAAGTCTTGTTGGGTGTAAAATCGAGGTCAACCTGAATGATGCTGTCGCAGCCTGAAGAGGCGGCTCCCTTTAAGGTCTGCAACCCTGAGGGGTTCGACTGATCATATCTTTCATTGTTGATAATCAGATAATCGCCCTGGCATAGCGTTTTCTTTAATTCAAATTTGGCCTCGGTCCTGAAACTTAAATTGATTTGCAAAATGGTGTCACAATCTCCCGGTCCTGAGGCTTTGATTACTTCAGTGCCGCTGGGACGTCCATAGTCATACCTCACATTTCCTATGACAATAAACTCTTCCGGACAAAGGTTGTCTTTTTGTAGGTTTAATGTATAATTCTTTCCCACCTCAATGTTCAAGCTGTCTTCCCTTTGACAGAAATCAACTGTGTCTGCCAGCAGGGCATAAAGCTTGATGTTCGATCTGATGGTGTCTCCCGGTTGATATTTAAGGCCTCTTCCACCAGGCTGTGTAAAATATCCGGATGAGGGGCCGTGCTGATCCGTACTCAACTCTGGCAATACGACGAATTCACATCCCCTGAGGTCAGATACGTTTTTAAAATCCGGAACACCGGAAATTTCGAGGAAAAGTGTGGCGGTATCTTTGGGGCAATTTGAGCCATCACCGGTTATAAATAATATTGGAAAACTTCCTTTTCCTGAAACTTGGGAGTTCCAGAGAGTCCCGTTAAGGGCACCTGATGAAGCAGGATCTGCAAATATTCCCGACGAGCCGTTTACGCCGAATAAACTTTCCAGATTTATAGGAACAGGTTGGGGGCATGTGCGCACGCTCCGGTCTGCCCCGGCTGTGATCAAGGAGTCTACTTGAATATCCAGGGTTGCTGTGTCAGATGGACATGGGAAAGGTGCATTGACAATGTATAGAAACTGAAACTGATTTCCTGCCAACCCGGATGAGTTAAAGTTAGATCCGTTTAATAGATTCTTCCCCGAGGGATCGACAAACCTTCCGCCTGGGGATCCATTTTGAATCAAATTTTCCAGATTCAAAATCGTCCCGCTGCAAATGGTTGATTGAAAATCGCCTCCGGCCGTCAATGAGTTGTTTATATCGACCCGAAAGCTGTCCATTACTCGGCAAGGGCCGATCGTGTCAAATAAATAAACCAGGGTTGACTCAATAATGGTGTCACCCGCGAATCTTCTTACGGGCGTATTAAGGCTGTCAATCAGATAGCTGGCATTTTGACTGATGTTGCGCCCGATCAGGGTGCCCAGTATGAAACCTTCGCAAGCGCTGGTATCGGGGTAATGTGAAAATTGAGGCCTTGCGATTACCTTAAGAATGACCATGACCGGGAGAGAACGACAGGAGCCCTCCTCCACAATGGCATACACGGTGTCCGAACTCGTGATCAGTTTACCCTGAATAAGTGTATTAAAGCTGCTGTCTGCATAGAAAACCGTTTCCAGATTCTGTCCCTTAAGCACTTTGATTTTTATTTCCTCAAGGTCAAACTCTGCCTGGTCATTGGGCAGATTGCTGCATACAGAAATTTCTGCAGGGTATGCTACGGGTCGTTTTATTACTTGAAGAATGATCTTAACAGGTTTGGAAATGCAATCTTTCTGCTGCGCAATGGCATAGATCGTATCCGAGCCATTTACCAGGATCGGTGGATTTATCGAAACGTTCAGTGCGGAGTCGCGATAAAAGACTATGGAAATACCGGGATTACCGTTTTGTAACTTGAGAATGGCGTTCTTCAGGTCGAAACTTCCGGTTCCGTTTCCCTCGTCGCATGCCTGTTCAGTCAGTTGGTTTACAGAAGGGGGCTGACTCACATAAAGTGAAACGGCAACTGGCGAGGATTTACAGGGGGCTTTGTGTACAATTGCCCAAACGGTTTGTCCTGGACTCTTTAAAGGGTTGGTGATGGGTATTTTTCCAAGGCTGTCCTCAAAATACCTTACACTGTCCGTTCGGAGCCCTCCCGCAATCAAACTATCCAGCCTGCTCAGGATGAAAAGGGCAGTGCCGTCTCCGCTGTCACACAAGGTGTCACCCACAGAAATGGCTTTCGGGGATGGGATTACAGTCAAGCTTATCTCAACAGGCAGGGATGCGCACTTATCATTTGAAACGGTGGCATAAATTACGGTTGAAGCCGTCAGATAGGGTGGAATGATTTCATTAAGTAAATCCGGATCCTCGTAAAATCGCAATTTTAAATTGGGATTGTTGTTGGTGATGGTGCCTTGAAGATCGATCAGCCTGAAAAGCGCCAAGCCCAGTTTTTCTTCACACAATTGTGCGCCTGCAGGTTTGGCAACCGGCAAAGGGTTTGCCTTCAGGATGACCTGTACCATGGGGGAGTTGCACCTTCCTTCCTTGACCCTGGCATAAATGATGCCGGAGGGTCCTGTATAGGGTGAGCTGATCGGGTTGGTCGCGTTTTGATTTTTAAACCATTCCACCGTTCCGGTTCCTCCCGGTCCAAGGATTTAGGATTCTGCAGCCTCCGGGTTATAGGTTCC
>CAYXKO010000228.1:0-4653 GCA_964465435.1 uncultured Saprospiraceae bacterium
CTTTGAAGTATCAGAGCAAACGGATAAAAAGCTAAAATTCTCAGCAAGCCTGAGCGGAGGAGGCTCCCTGATTCAGGAATATTCCCTGCGGCCGGACGACTACACACTTGATTACTCCATCCGGCTCGAAGGAGTCCCTGGAGTCAAGGACGTAAGTCTGTATCAGGAAAACTATCTGGACAAGCTTGAGAAAAACTACGAATACGAAAAGTTTTTCACTTCGGTTTATTACAAGGAACAGGACAAGAACGCGGATTACTGCTCCTGCAGGTCTGATGACACCCATGACTCCAAGGGTCTTCCCATGCAATGGGTTTCTCACTCCAACCAGTTTTTCAATTCCACACTGATCCCTGCGGTGCCCTTTTCCTCCGGACAGCTGGAGACAGTCATGCTTCCTGACAACAGCGAAGACCTCAAGCTTCTGAAGTCCCGCCTCACCATCCCGGTTTCGGAGATCAGCGGAAAGGACTACAAGATGAGCTATTACATCGGCCCCAATGAGTACAAGAGACTGGCCGCCTTTGAGGCAGGGGTGGAAGATATCATTCCATACGGATGGTCTGTGTTTGGCACCATCAACCGCTACTTGATCCGTCCGCTGTTTAGCTTTTTAAATGACCTGGTGGGCAGCAAGGGATTGATCATCCTGCTGATGACACTGATCGTAAAGCTGCTCGTTTTCCCCCTGGCATACAAGATGCTGCATTCCCAGGCCAAAATGACCGCATTAAAACCCGAAATCGACAAGCTGAAAGGCAAGTACAAGGACGACATGCAGCAGCAGCAGGTCGAGACCATGAAGCTCTACAATGAATTTGGAGTCAATCCTCTGGGGGGCTGCTTTCCGCTGTTGTTGCAAATGCCGATCTGGATCGCACTCTACCGATTTTTTCCGGCTACGATCGAATTCCGTCAGGCCTCCTTTTTGTGGGCTGCGGACCTTACCTCCTATGACGAGTTCATCATGTTGCCTTTTACCATCCCGTTCTTTGGCAATACCCTTAGTTTGTTCGCCTTCCTCTGGGTGGTATCCACCTTGATCTTCACCTGGTATTCCTCCAAGACCATGGACTTTTCGGCCAATCCCGCCATGCTCTACATGCAGTACCTCATGCCCCTGCTCTTTTGGTTTATGTTCAACAAAACCGCTGCAGGTCTGACCGCCTATATGTTTTTCAGTAACCTGCTCAATATCCTTCAAACCGTCATTGGCAAGAACTACCTTTTTGACACAGAGAAGATACGGGAAAAACTGGAGTTAAATAAGGCGAAGCCCAAAAAGAAAGGAGGATTCCAGGAGCGATTGCAGGAAATGATCAAGGAGCGGCAGCGCCTGGAAATGGAGAAAGCCAAAAAATTGAAAAAATGAAACAGGTCTGGTTGATCTTGTTGATCCTTGGGGCTTTGATCGCCTGCCACAGGAGGACGGTAAAACCCATGGTTTGCATACCCTCTGACCAGGGGGATCAGGAGTTGATCAAAGATCCGGATCCCTTGCCACGGTTTGTCTGCGCCATTCAGGCCTCGGACACAGACCGGACCCTTTTGGATACTTTGCTTTATTTCAACAGAACCGCCTGTTTTGGATTCTGCCCCACCTTTGAATTCACGATCTTCACCAACGGGACCGTTTTGTACAATGGAATTCAGCACGTAAAACCGCTGGGACATCAGTGGTTTTTGATATCAGAAAACGAATGGGACCAATTGCTGAGGATGGCCAGAAAAAATGGCTTCTTTGAAATGGACAACATCTACCCCACCGAGCAAAGAGAGTTTTTGGTCGATCTGCCCAACATCAACATTATGTTCAAAGCCGATGGAAAGAGAAAGTTCATTCTCGACAATCACTCAGCTCCCGAAAAGCTCAAGTCCATTGAAAAAGAGGTGGAAGAAATACTCAAGAGCCTTATGGCCCGGACCAAAGAGTAAATTTCCCTTATTGCCCCAGATTAAACGGCCATTTGGATGCCTGATAAAAGGATCCCCTATATGGCGTCACAGTTTATTTGAAAATAAAACCGAAGGAGAAATTTGACACCGGAGCCCTCACTCCTGGCGCACCAGGACCACCTTTCCGTCCTCAAAAATGATGTACCCCTGGTCATAGCAAAAATGATAGGTGTTGCCGTTTCGGGTGTGGACCAAATGGGTGAAATGTCTGAAATCAAAACCCTTGCGGACCAGGGTGTCCCGGGACAGGATTTTTTTTCCATCCGGATTCAGCCCGGCCAGGATCTCGCGGTTTAAAAGCAGGATCTGATTGACGCGTTTTACAACAGGAGGGATCTCCTTCTTCTGTTGCTGGTGGTGGATAGACCGGCAGCTATCCGTGCAAAATCTCTTGTCGCGCCGTCCCACCAGGGGGGACTGGCATACCAAACATTTGTTTTGAGGATTCTTTAGCATGGGTTTCAAAGTGTGTTGTAGCAAAAATAAAAAAAATCAAAATCCCCACACTCAGCCACGCGACAAATCTGACAATCAGGAGATCTATTGCTTCCAATCCTCCGGTTCCAGGGCAAAGAGCTCCTCCACGCTCACACCGAATACGGAGGCGATCTTGAGCGCCAGCAGGGTCGAAGGAACGTAACGATTGCTTTCGATGGAGTGGATGGTCTGCCTGCTCACACCGATTTTTTCAGCGAGATCCTGCTGTTGCATATTTTGCCTGATCCTCTCCTGCTTGACCTTATTCTGCATCTGAGCCTGATTGAAAAGATTCGCCAAAATAAATCAGGTAGTAAAACCTGATCAGAAACACGATGAGCGGAGTAAACAGATTGAAAATCATCAAATACAAAAAGTACTCTCCATAAAGGATCCAGTTGCCTGCCAGAATAATCAGGAAATTGACCACAAAGCTCCACTGGTAAGCCTGGAGCCTCAGATAGAGAGTCCGTTCGTCTTCTTTCTTGAGGCTTGAGAAGCATAAAATAAGCAGGCCAATCAAAAGGAGCGTCAGCGCAATTTCATCGGTCAGGTTTTGGCGTCCGCTAAAGATATCCCGGGACTCGGTCTCAAAGCTTAGCCATCCTATCTGCCATTCAAAGAAAATGTTAGGAATTCCCAACAGGGCCCCGGCCAGGAACAGGACACAACCGTACAAACGCAAATTCGAAGGAAATAACAGTGAATTTTTCATAGGTAAAGTTTATTTTACAAATGTAAAACGAACTTTACTTTTGTAAAGTATAATTTACCAGATTTTTTTGCAGCTAAATCACAAAGACCCGATCATCAGATCTGAATGCCTACACCCACAAACCAGGTTCTTCCCTGCCCGGGCATAAGTCCGGGACCCGGATATCCGCCCGCCCGGCGGGTGGCATAGACTTCATTGGTCAGATTATTGATTCCGGCTTTCAGGAAATAGGATTTTGAAAGCCTGGCAGATCCGGTCAGGTCCATCAGCTGGTAGGCCGACAGGTATCCGACCGTTGCCGCGGGATTGGCCTCCCGCGTGTTGGCTGCATCGGTATATACCCCACCCACCCTATTGATCTGTAAACTTATTGAGAATCGGCTGTTCTCTAGGGACAAACCAAAACGGTGTATATAAGCGGGTGCATTTTCCACCCTTTTGCCTTTGATGGACTTGATGGGATCATTGGCTATGGCCGGATTGTTCCAGCTGATATACCGGGACCGGTTCCAGGCATTGGATGCAAAAATCTTCAGACTGGGAAGGGCTTCCTCATCTCTGAACAGCATCTTGGTAAGATCGAGCTCAGCGAAGGATTCGATTCCGGTGCTTACGCTGTTTCCAATGTTGGTTCTGAAAAGGACACTATCCCTGATGACAGACCCGATCCTTCCTCCGTAATAAAGGTGATAGAAACTAAGATCAAAGACCAGAAAATCACTGCATCTGCCTCGCCAGCCTAAATCGAAATTATACCCTTTGGAATCCTCCAGGTCCGGATCGATCAATTCCGTGGTTGCAGAAGGTGTTAATTCGGAAAACGTTACAGGACGAAATGACTGGGATAAATTGGAATATAAGCTGGTTTGAGGGCTTGTCGCAAATTCTGCTCCCAGTCCGGCCAGTAGAACGAGTCTGTTGTTATGGGCGGTTGGTAATAAGCCATTGGAACTGATTCTGCCCTCACGGCTATTTTCTATTTTTTCCAATCGAACTCCCGGGACCAGTTTCAAGCTCTTGCCAAACTGAAATAATTGCTCTGCAAAAAAAGCATAATTGACAGTAGTAAAATCCAACATCCTTCCAAAAGATCCCGGCTCTGCGTTAAAGTCCGGACCGGAATCACGGGACCCAAGACCCTGCTGATCTCTTTCGGTCAATCCCTTGTAAGCCCTTGCCCCGGCAGCCAGATGCTGCAATTTACCGCCAAGCGTATAAGCCCAAACCACCCTAAGTTCCGAGCCCAGATTTCGATATTGATCGCGATCGACCTGCCGGTTCTGAAAAGCCAGCGTCCCTGCCTGTACCGTATCCGGGATGTTGATGGGTCTTAAAAACCCGACACTCATCCGGTCACTGTGGGTAAAAAAGCTTTTCCATTGTATTGAGCTGGCAGAATTGATCTGATAGGTAAAGTTTACACTACCGGTATTCCAGGGCGTGCTCATCCAGTTGCGCGATCGGTGGGAGACAGCCGGATCTGATCTGAAACTTACATCCGTAAG
>CAYXKO010000229.1:0-4635 GCA_964465435.1 uncultured Saprospiraceae bacterium
CATGAAATTGCGGACCTCCGGTGTGGGATCCAGGATAGAATAGTATCCGCAATAGTAGCTACTGTCCTGACGGGCTATTCCATACCAAAGCATGTTGTTGAATATCGTCGGTACCGTGATCATATGAGAGGCGCTCGCGTTTTCTTTTTTCAGGGATTCACGGAACACCTCGTTCACTTTCATTTTGGTGAAACAGGTGGCGGAAATATAAAGCGTGCTTACGGCAAGACCCGTCCACACTGCGATCCTCCTCCGCCTGTCCCCGCGGTGATAAAAACCGGACAGAACGACGGAAAATAAAAACGGCAGTGTGTAAATGGGATCCGCGATGGAGATCGTGGAAAGCGAGACCCTGGTGTGGGAAAAAGGCCAGTACAATTGTGTGCCAAACGTGGTGAAAGCATCGAGAATGGGGTGTGTAAAAATGGAAAAGAAAAAGAGCAACACCCAATCCCTGTAACTCGCTTCGGGAAATTCCTGATCCCGCATCAGATAATCCGAACGCAATCTCCGGATGATCAGGAACAGTGAGAGCAGGATCAGCGGAAGCAGGGCAAATGCCAGCTTGCCGGCAAACAGCAAGAAAGCAGTCTGAAGGGCAAATCCCACCAGTAAAAAGAGTACGATGGCACTGACAAAACCTGTTCTCCGGTATGACTTTAAATTATACCATCCGGCATCGTAAAATTTCATGACCAGCCAGGCCAGGGGAAAAGGAGCCAGGCTTGCGAAAAGAAGCGAGTGCATCGGACCACGGTGAAACAGGAGTGCTTCCAGGCCATCCATAAATGCATTGGACATTACATCGAGATCGGGAATCGTCCCACCCACGGCACCCCAGATCAGGGCCTTGTTGCCGATCTTTTTTCCCAGGACGGCTTCTCCGCAGGCGGCGCCCAATACCATTTGTGTCAGTGAATCCAAAATTCAGATTTTTTCTATAAAGCCCTGCGAGAAAACAGAAATGGGTGTGAAATGTTTGTCGAGGTATTCTCCCAGGAGAATCAGGTCGCGGTCCATGCAATAGGCCCTGGTCCTTTGCAGCATGGCATCCCTGGCATCCAACAAAATTCCAGCACCGGAATCATCCACCAGAAAAGCGGTTTCCTGCGCGCAATACACCCGGGCCTGACCGAGACATGCCGGCATGTGCCTGACGAAGGGATTTGCCATGAAAGCCCGGGCTGCAATGTCCTGAAACTCCCGTATTCTGTGGGGTTTGAAGGGCACCGAGGATGGCATGGGACGGTCTGCTTCCGGGACACCGGTCACCCGCAGCGGAATCGCGGAGGGATAAAAGTGAACATAGCCGGAGTACATCCTGCCCAAATTAAATTGGCGAAGCCTGACAAACCGGTTGACCTGGAATTCCAGGAAGAGGGCATATTTCTGGTGATTGAGTCCGAAAAACCAATTGCGGCTGACCAATATGTTCTCCTCGGTTTCCTTTCTGCTGCCGAGATAAAGCCAGTCATCTTCCACAGGCTCCGTGTGGTTGATCACGTCCTGTTTTCGCAGGCTTACTCCCAGGGCTGCCATGAGGTCTTCCGGATGGATGAGCGGATCCTCACCCGACCCGCGCACTGCCCGGATGATCATCAGAAGCGAAGCAATTTCCTCCATGACAAAATCGGACCAATGCACATCCAGGCCGAGCCTTTCCGGGATCAACCTGAGCCTGCGTCCCACCGCCGGCATGCCATAGTCAACCGCACGGGTGGCCATGTCTTCGATGCGGTGCGGATCCTTGCGCAATACCTCTATGCCTTGTGTCAGCAACTGCCGGATCCAGGATTCCAGCAGATCCGTTCCCTGATAGATCCTGTCTCTTCTGTCTTTTGACAGCCGCTCTACCCGGTCCAGGATCATGGCCAAGTTTTATAAATTTAGATGTTGAGCGTGGCCAAAGCGATCTCGGAGGCGATCTGCTCTGCACTTTTCTTGTTGTAATCTTCTGCTGAGGCTATCTCCTCGCCATCGATAAAGACGCCGACCTTGAAGCGGTCCCTTTTGTCCGTTTTGTATTTGGAAATAATCCGAAAATCGATCTCCCGGCTATTTTTCTGACACCATTCCAGGAGCTGACTCTTGAAGTTATCGTCAAAAGACTCCAGCACGGAAATGTCAATGTATCGCTTCAGGATGCGGCGCAGCACAAAATGACGGGCATAATCAAAACCCTTCTCCAGGTAAATGGCCCCGATCAGGGCTTCCAGGGCATTGCCCAGCATGGATGAGGAAATGGAGGTCTGATTGAACTCCGCCATCATGCCATCCAGTCCCATCTTTACAGCCAGTTCATTGAGTGTTTTGCGCTTTACGATCTTGGATCTCATTTTGGTGAGGAATCCCTCGTCGGCCTTTGGATAGGTATTGAAGAGATACTCTCCGACCACAAAACTCAGGAGGGCATCGCCCAGATATTCGAGACGTTCATTGGACTGATACACGACAGCCCTGGAACCGTTCATATTGTTGAGTGTGGATTTATGAAAGAAGGCGAGTTTGAAAAGGTACAGGTTGGCAGGTGTAAATCCAATAATCTCCCTGAGCCTTTCCGCAAAAAACTTATCCCTGGAAAAATATTTGAGATTGGCCCTTTTTATTAACTTGAAAATATACCCTAGCATCTTTTGAAAATCACGGAACTGTTATGACCGCCAAAACCAAAGGTGTTGCTGAGGAAGGCATCAATGCGGCGATCTTGCGCCTCGTTAAAGGTAAAGTTGAGGCCCGGATCGAGTTCTGGATCGTCGGTAAAATGATTGATGGTTGGAGGAATAAAATCATGGTTGAGCGCCAGGATTCCGGCGATGCACTCGATCACTCCCGCAGCACCAAGAAGATGCCCGGTCATGGACTTGGTGGAGCTGATGTTCAGCTTGTAGGCATGGTCTCCGAAGACCTTTTGGATCGCTTTCACTTCAGCGATATCCCCCAGAGGGGTGGAAGTACCATGGGTATTCACGTACTGTATGTCTTCCGGCTTCAGGCCAGCCTCGCCCAGCGCGAGCTCCATGGCTCCCTGAGCGCCCAGTCCATCCGGATGAGGAGCAGTGATGTGGTAGGCATCAGCCGTGAGGCCGGTCCCAATGAGCTCCGCATATATTTTGGCACCACGGGCACGGGCGTGTTCGTATTCTTCCAGCAAAATGGCACCGGCACCTTCACCCAGTACAAAACCATCCCTGTCCTTGTCATAGGGCCGGGAGGCGGTGGCAATGTCGTCATTTCTTTCGCTGAGGGCTTTCATGCTGCTGAATCCTCCTACTCCCGCCTTGGTGATCGCGGCTTCGGAACCTCCGGTGATCATCAGGTCTGCCTTGCCATGCCTGATGTAATCAAAGGCATTGGAAATGGCATGACTGGAAGAAGCGCAGGCGGAAACCGTGCCATAGTTGATTCCCATCAATCCATACTTGATCGAAATATGGCCCGGAGCTATGTCGGAGATCAGTTTGGGTATCAGAAAAGGACTGTATCTCGGAGCTCCGGAGAGCAATGCCGCTTCAGAGATATCGTTTTCAAGGGTATAAAATCCCCCGATGCCGCTGCCCCAGATCACCCCAAAACGCAATCTGTTGACCTTATCCATTTCCACACCGGAGTCCTTCATGCATTCTTCGGCCACCACGAGGGCGTACTGGGAAAAAGGATCCAGTTTGCGGGCTTCCTTTTTATCCAGGTGCTCCTCGACGTTAAAGCCTTTGAGCTCACAGGCAAACCTGGTTTTGAACAGGGATGCGTCAAACCTGGTAATAGGGGCGGCGCCAGAAACGCCTTCTTTCAAACCTTTCAGGTAGCTATGTTGGTTGTTTCCGATGGGTGTCAAAACGCCAATACCAGTGACTACAACTCGCCTCATAAATTAAGATGGTTGAATTCAAATACGCCACCCCGGAACAATAATGTGCCGGTTGACCCGATAAAGATACGTCTAAGTCCGAAAAGGAAACCGCTTATTTGCAGTTTGCCTCCAGATACTCGATGGCATTGCCTACGGTCTGGATCTTTTCTGCCTGATCGTCCGGAATGGAAGTGTCGAATTCCTTTTCAAATTCCATGATCAGTTCAACGGTGTCCAGTGAATCAGCGCCCAGATCATTGATGAAACTGGCCTCGTTGGTCACTTCTGCTTCGTCTACGCCCAACTTGTCCACGATGATCTTTTTGACCCTTTCTGCAATTGTTGACATTTTAAATGAGTTTATTTTAAAACAAGGACGCAAAATTAATGATTCCCTAACTCCTTGGATATATCTTTCGGACAAATTTTTGTTATTATTCTGAACCGGGCACTCCATCCGGATTGTTATGCTTCTTATCGTTTTGTCTAAAAATTGCCTCATGCCATACCACAATACCAAAATAATCGCCACCGTCGGGCCCGCATCAAGTTCATATGAGGCCCTTAAAGATTTGGTAATCAAGGGTGTATCTGTATTTAGACTAAATTTCAGCCACGGCACCCACGAGCAGCACGGCGAGGTCATCAAGCACATACGCGATATCAACAAGGCCCTGAACACCCACGTGGGCATCATGGCCGACCTGCAGGGACCCAAGCTCAGGATCGGGGCCATCAAGGACAATGCCCTGATGCTGAACCCCGGAGAAATCCTGACCTTCAAGGAT
>CAYXKO010000230.1:0-4624 GCA_964465435.1 uncultured Saprospiraceae bacterium
GTTTTTATTTCAATTTTTATTGGAAGGGAGTCCTCAGTTGCGCAAGGCACCCAGAACTATTGGCCCATTTTGGCTAAACTGACCTACAAAAAGGAATACGATGCTCTTTTGGGCATAAAAGTGGACAAGCCTGTGTTCAGCAGCGAGTTGCGCGCCCTGGAAGGAAAAGTGATTCGCCTGAAGGGTTACATCATACCTACGGATGGTTACAAAAGCCATAAGGAGTTTGTATTTTCTGCCTTCCCCTACAGCTCGTGTTTTTTTTGCGGAGCCGCAGGACCCGAAACGGTTTTGGAAGTCATGGCAAGACAAGCGATCCCTTATACCTCCGAGCCCATTGAAATTCAAGGTGTGTTGCATCTGAACAGCAAGGACATCAACAGGCTGATGTTTCAGCTCACAGAGGTGGAGAAGGTTGGCAGGTGATTTGAGATTATTTCAACAGACTGATGTTGCCTTTTCTGAAATGCTCTTTGCCGCCAGGGCATCTTGTGGTAAGTTGGTAACCATATACATCCGGAGGCAAGAAAGAGCCATTGTATTCTCCATTCCATCCAATAGAAGTACTTCGGGTCTCAAAAACGCGTTCTCCCCACCGGTTATAAATGACAAGATGAATGTCTAGTTCGGCTTGGTTGGTCAGAACATAAAGGACATCATTCTTTCCATCGCCATTGGGCGAAAATGCATTCGGCAGGAAGACGTTCTCCGGCAGGCATTCCGGTACTGTAACAAAGACAGTCACTTCAAGAGTATGAGGGCAACCCAGAGAATCCAGTATAAGTACCGTGTATGTTTGGGTTTTTTCTGCCACTATTTCGATACAGGGACATTCAGGGCAGGATAGTTCTTCTTCAGACATCCACTCAAAGCTGATGCCTCCGTAGGCGCACAGTACCACCTTGCTGCCTTTGGCAACTGTTGTGTCATTGCTGACAGATAAGTTGGTTTCGATCAATTTTGGCCAAATGCAAAAGCTGTCTACCACAGGACAGTTGTATTGATCTGAAAATTGGAGTAAGACCAATAGGCTGTCATCTGCCACTAAGGATTGGTTGCTTTGGAGTGGATCTTGAATTCTGTCACCTATCCAGATGAAATTCTCTTTTCCATTGGCATCCAAGTGTACCATTGCACCAGGACATTCTTCCAGGATTGATTTGTTCCCTTTTGATTTTGGAAAAACTGAGATCAGGTATTCATAGGTGTTTTGACAGGTGCTGTCCGTACCCTCAGTCATTATAAATCGATACATTTCGATACTGTCTGATGAATTGCCGGCCATGAACTCAAGGATTGAACAACTGTCACAGCCTACTGATCCCGCAATCCATTTATATCTATAGGGATTTATGGCAGGTTTTCCCAGCTCAATATTTCTACCCGGACATAAACTGTCCTGATAAATCAGGGCTTTTGAATTTCTTATTTTATAAGAAATCGTATCAGCAGAGCAAAGGCAATTCTTTGGTAAAATGGCCAGAAGGTGTCCACATGAGATCAAGCCAGGAATGCTGCGCTCCAGGGTGATAAGGTGGTTTCCATCCTGCCTGATCTCGTCGCTGTCTATTTTAATTACATCTGCAAGAGAATCGCCCAATGACCAGTCCCCTGAAGCATCCAAATCCAGAACCCAGGCAAGGCATAGCTCCGACAGAATATGACTTTTTGTATTTTTTAGTGAAATGACAAAATTCAATGTAGATTTTTTAGGATCAGCAGATTCCTCAATTTTAAAATCCAGAAGTTTAGCATCCGGCAGCTCTCGAACAATGCTTAATCTGTTACTTTTTATTTGTTGTTTTATCTGACAAGTGCCACCTGAGGCCTTGCAGGGAACGGATCCGGAAAAGAACAGAATGGCCTCCAGTTCCCTGGCCCCGCATTCCATCAATTGAATCCCTGATAATCGAAATCTGAATTCGATCAGGTCTCCCACGTCAGAATTTTCATTGAGTGCAACTATTATTTTTTGGCCCAATGGGGATTGGACCAGGACTGGATCATGCAGTCCGAAATTACTCAGTTCAATAAAGGAGAATGGTATGTAAGATAAGGGGGGCGGTATGGTGATTTCCAGGCTGTCAGAAAGAGAAGTCCGGTAGTTGGGTTCGATTTTGATTAACAGTTCCGTGCTGTCAGCGCAGGTTGAGGCTGATTGCAAAATTTCTAGTTTAGCTTCTCTGATCAGGTCGGCGCCCTGGATTCTGATTCTGGGTCCGGATCTGGATACTACATTTTGTGGAATTCCACAATTATTATTTCCACCTGCAGTTATTTTTACTGAACCATTTACTGTTGAATTGCAATCAGTAGCGGTTAAAAAGCTGAATCCTATGCTGTTTTCGGGAGCTGCGTATATTCCTTTCAGGCCTGTTTTTCTCAGGATGCTGTCCAGTTCTGAAATATACCACCTGTACACCCCAGCTGCAATTTCATTTGGTGGGGGTAAAAGTTTATCCGAAGCATTTATGGGATACCGATAAAATTGCTGGCCCGGAATAAAGAATATTCCCGGTGGCAATTGCACTTCCAGATATACATCTACTGCGTTTCCCCGGTCTGCATTGTACAATAAGGCTTTGATGGTCGGTATGGTGTCACACAATGGATTCAAAAGATCTTGTTGACTAAGGTCCAATTCCAGTTCCGGGTCTTCGGGAATTATATCGATTGTGAAGGTGTCGCGGGTACAAGCAAGTATATTTTGAGAAGTTGCCCCGTTACAAGACCAGCTGGTGATGATGCTGAGCGTATCCCGGTCGCAGCTCAGGGTGTTTGCCGTGAATGAAATAGAGTATGCCGTGTTTGTTTTGATATCATTCAGCCTGAATGTTGAAGGACTTATGGAATCAATTTTCAAAGTCGGATTGATTTGGATGCGGTAGTTGCTGATCGAGTTCTTGTTACTCAAAAGTTCCATGGTCAAATCACCGGATATGGGCTGGCCGGATAATTGCATACCCCAGTTTACTTCAGATCCAAATGCAAAAATTTGCTTGCTTGACTGGGTGATTGATTTGGAAGCGTTTAAAATTTCAATGCTGGCTCCGCTTGTGAATACAGTGCTTGCATAAAATGTATTGAAGCCGGGAGGAATGTAGAAAATGGTTGAATCGATGCCAGAGCAAAAAAGACTTGTCGTAATGGACCCGCCAACCTGAACACAATCCTGAATCCTTCCCAGAATTTTAACGCTTAGTTCATAGGCTTCATCAAAAACAAAACTATCCAGGGCACCCGGATAACTGGAGTATAGATTTGAACCGATTTGTCTTGTGGCTATGGTATCCCTCTTGTGTAAGATGCGGTTGCCTCCGGATCTGTAGTATAATTCCACTTCT
Organism: uncultured Saprospiraceae bacterium; assembly: GCA_964465435.1. Lineage (GTDB taxonomy): Bacteria > Bacteroidota > Bacteroidia > Chitinophagales > Saprospiraceae > Vicinibacter. The sequence continues at coordinate 3,345 of CAYXKO010000230.1, forward strand.
ATCCCAGTAAATTGAACACCATCAAGTCCCGTGAAATAGAGAGAATCTGCCTTGATCAATGTGCGGTATTCATGGCTAAAGTAATTGTCCAGATTGCCCGTAAGCTGGATGGATTGTGCGCTGATTGTAATTTCGTCCGAGCAAATAAATTGATATGGTTGTGGATTGGTCCAGATTAATCCAAGAGATGTGAGTTTGATTGTATCTATTCCTACTATGCATGAATATGGATAATTGTAGACTTTATTTCTTGAGTTGACAGCCATCCTGGTAAGGATGGGTAAAGTGGCTATTCTTTGTTCGGTGAATGAACTGATCTTTCCCAAGGTAACGCAGTAAATACTGTCGCCTTCTTCAAACCTAAATCCATTTGAAAGATTTGGATAGTAGGTCCTGATGCGTTCCGGGGTCAAAGGAATCAATATCCCCTTACCCAAAGGATTGCTTTGGATAACTGGATTGGTACAATTGGGCAATGGGTTTACGGAGCGAAAAGTATCAGTCTCTGGATAATTAAATTCAATAATCTCACCGCTGGACTTTTTGACAATCCTGATCCTGGAATGCAAATAATTGTAGCTTAGGTCTGATCCTATTAAAATGGCAACAGAATCAAGATCCAAGGGGATGTCGGTAAAAATGCGTCCTCTGAATTCAAATGCAATGGTGTCTCCGGTAATGAAGTTCTTGATTTTTGCGCGACTCAGATCGCCGGATCCCAGATCTGCAAAACGATTATCATCGGGGTCTGCCAAGCCTTTATTTATCCTGTACAGGCTGTCTTCAAATATTATATAGGCTGGAACGGTGTCTTTTCTTTCTGAGCGGACCAGGCAGTTTAATTCAAATGGAGGGTCATTTAAAGATACGGGTCCGCAAGTCAGGCTTGTGTTTTGGCAGCTTAAACTTGCCTTTGCGCATATTTTCAATAACATGTCTGCGCGAATATCCCGATCATATGGACAGGTACTGATCAGATCAATTTCGCTAAAATCGGAATCTTTCAGACAAGGATGCATGCAGTCCGGAGTAAGCGTAAATGTTTGAGAGAAAGAAGCAGGAAAGGGTGGTGCGTATTCCAGCAAGACCACATAGGGTGGGTTTACTGAAATTTCTTTGCTGATTGGGTGTTTACCCAATAGTAAGAACGCAGTGTCTGCCAATTTTAAGGGACAGGGGATGTTATACTGGATGATCAGATTTTTGTCGGAGACCGGTTTGTCAAGCATGAAATTAGCTGTGGCGGTATAATGCCTGCCCTCTATAAATCTTGAATCAAG
>CAYXKO010000231.1:0-4623 GCA_964465435.1 uncultured Saprospiraceae bacterium
CCAGCGGGGTGCTTGGATTAGCGGCCTCCCCTATTTGCTCTTCTCAACCTGCATGTGATCCAAACTATTATATATACAATTCAAATGGCCAGGGAACTTATATAACTTCAACAAATATTCCAATCAACGCGGTTAATTTGGTGATTTGTGTAGACAACTCTACATTGTACATTAACAGGAATCAAACATTCACAAATTGTACTTTTATTTTTAAATCTTCTGGAAATCTTTTCCTAATTGATCCATTTAATTCACTAGGAAGCAGGTACTGTGTTTTTGATAATTGCTGCCTGATGGGTGATCAAGGATCTGATTGGCCAGGCATTCTTGCTGAAGGAGAATGGAGAGTAGAAATGTTAAATTCATATGTCACAAACTCACAAGATGCCTTTAGGTTACAAACCAGCCCAAGTGGCTTTAGAGGATATCTTTCCATGTTGATCAATGGATCAAAATTTATAAACAACAATTTTTGCTTGAAAATTCAAAACAATGGAGGAATTATCGATATTTATAATTCTGAATTTATCAACTCTGACCCCAAATATAACAATTTACCTACTAGAGCAATGACATTTGGGAACAGTAACGTGTATATAAATGAATCAAAAATTCAGAATTTTGAGAGTGGGATTTTACTGTCGCAGTACAGATCCAATTTAAATGTATCACGTTGTACACTTTCTGCAATTAGAAAGAACGCAATTGATGGAGATATATCTAGGTGTAATATCAGTGTATATAACTCCAATTTTAATCAAATTGGTTTTACCGCAATTAAAAATTCTGGACCCATTGAAGCAGTAGACAATACAATTGATGATACCGGACAGGGTATAGTCTTATCCATGAGGCAAGCTTGGCCTGTTAGTTTCTATTTGGTAAAAAATAATATTCTAGCAAGGCAAAGTGGCATTTCATTATCAAATTGCAAACTCTTAATTGAAAATGGATCATCCATTGTATCTGATAATAAAATAAATTTGTATCCAAATGCTGAAGTGGGAATAAATATTACCAATAGCAATATGCCTGGAGGTATCCTTGTGACATATGATACTATCTTTACTTATGGATCGGGTATAAATATTAAAATGGCCAATTCCGTATTTATTGAAAAATGCCCCATTTTAATTTGGGGTGCTGCCAATGCAACCAAATCTGGTATTTCTCTATCCGAAAACTCGTCAAATTGTTTTTTACTAAACAACGGAATTCTAAGTTTAAGTCCAAATATTACTTGTATTACAAATTCATACTCCACCGAAAATCAACTTTGCTGTAATAAATCAGCTTATGGTCGTTTTGCTTTTAGAGTTTCTGGTCCTTCTAAGATGAACTGGAGATCTTCTGAGTTTCTCAATACTAGACCTTCTGACCCTTATCCTGTCCTTCTTGATGCAGTAGCGAGTATTGGAATTCAGGTACATCCCGGTAACCAGTGGTTATATCCATTATCCCAAACTGCCTTTGAGGCTTATAACGAAAATCCGAACTTCCGCATGTCTCGTATCTTCGTGGATGATATACCCATAGAAAATCCACGAACCATTCCTGCGGGTTGGTTTTTTCCAGAAGATACTTCTTCTCCCCATTGTCAAACTCCTACTTGTGACTTAAGCTGGACACCATCCCGCAAGAGGCTAGGTATCCAAAAAGATCTGGACCGATTTGTCATTGACTCCACACTAATTGGTCCCTTTGCCACACAACAAAAAGATTGGTATATCCGACAACTCTATGAACGCTATTTTGAAGATTCTCTAACTGTGATAGAAGATGAAGACCTACATAATTATGTCCTCAATCATCAAAATGAAGACCTCTTTGTCCTGGCTGGATTTTATCATCAAATAGATAAAATAATCTACCAATCCACAGCGCTGACTCAGCTTAAATCTGCCATACAGAGATCAAAATTTATCTTTGACTCATTAAGTGCATTGAGACTTGATCCGGAACTTAATATATTCCAAATATTTACTCCGCAAGCAATCGATTTATTAACTCATTCCAATGATGTAGTAGATAGCCTGGCTGAGCATTACATTAATTCTACCTCAGCCGGACTTAATGCAATAAAAAATCAATTGTCTATCCTTGCCCCAAGCCATTACTGGGCCCAACAAGACAAGATTTATATTAACCATTATATTGACCTTTTCATCAATGGTTTTGAAACAGTGGATGCCATACAATTTCAGAACTTATCCACCCTGGCTGCTCAATGTCCATTGATCAGCGGAGATGTATGTTTTAAAGCGGCTGATATTTTGAGACTCTTTGGTCATGATGTGGAGGTAAATACAGACTATTCCTGTCTTATACCGGAGGAAAATCACAATCCGCAATCTAGAAATCATCACATAATTAAGAACCATAATAAAAATATACAACCGTATGATGACATGATGGTCAGCGTATATGACTTGTCCGGAAAAACTCTGGCTCGGTGCCGAGGATCTGAGCTAATGAACAAATTATGTGGGCTTGTACCCACGCATACTGTTTTGATCATTAAGGATCAATACCATCAAAACACTAAAATGATCATGCCGCCATGCACAGGTCAATAATGTATCTAAAATTCACATTAAGTTTTCTGGCCGCAATATTACTAGTTGCGGCCGGAAAACCCATTTTGGCCCAAGAAAAAGCTGACTTTTGGTGGGTGTTGGGATTTAATGGACCACGCAGCTTAACGATGCATTTCAGGGACGGTAATCCGGTACAAGAAGTTGTGGAAAAAAGAGCATGGACTGATATTACCAATACCTCCTATTGTAATCATGCAGGAGATCCGGTATTTTATACTTCCGGCAGGGTAATATATGATCAGAATTTGGATAAATTAGCCGGAGGCGACAGTCTAAATCCTCTTGGTGCGGTGGATTGGTATCCCATCTATCCCGTCCCACATGGGGCTATCGCATTGCCTCAGCCCAATGATGAATATCAAAAGATTGCCCTCTTCCATCAGGAAATGCAATGGAATGATCTTAAAAATGATCAACCTTATTGTTTAAATTACTATTACACTTTATTGAATTATAATCATGAGCGTGATGAGTTAAGTGTCCTTTCTAAAAATACGCGGTTTTTTAGAAAAATACAAAACGCAGGAGCGGCAGCAGCTTGCCGCCATGCCAATGGACGCGACTGGTGGTTGGTTTCGGTAGGTTATGACACTAATGAGCTCTATGTTTTTTTATTTGATCCATCAGGGATTCGATTGCATCACACAGAAACCACAGAATTTAAGTTTTCTAAAATCTCGGTCCAAGGACTTTTCAGTCCTGATGGCATGAAGTGGGTATGTCATGGAGTTGGAAATGATTTGGGAAGGACTTCCAGCGTTTATCAATACAACGAAATCCATGTATTGGATTTTGACCGGATGACAGGAAAATTTTCTAACCATAAGCGTCATACTTTTGTACACGAACTTACCAAATTAAAATATGCACTGGGTGCTGCTGTTTCTCCCAATTCCAGATTTTTATACATCAGCTTAAATCAAGTCCTGTATCAGTATGACCTTACAGAGCAGCAATTTGAATTTTCTAAAGTCCTGGTGGACTCCATAATATTTGATCCGGAAGAACGTTGGCCGCCTAACTATTTTCTAGGTCAACTTGCTCCTGATGGGCGTATCTATTACACGTCGGGAAATGGAAGCCTTTTTATGAATATTGTGCACGAACCCAACAAGAAAGGTATTGAGTGCAAAGCACAAAATCACGCCTTATCCTTAAAGCTTTACAATCAAATATCTATCCCATACTTCCCCAACTACCGCCTCGGCCCTATAGATGGCAGTGAGTGTGATACTCTGGGCATCGACAATGTGCCCTGGGCCTGGTGGAGATACGATCAGGATACCACGAGATACCGATGTTTTGAGTTTGTGGATCTTAGTGCCTATATACCGGAGGAATCCGAACCCGAGTGGTACTGGGATCTGGGCGACGGGACTCTGAGCCGCGATACCTCACCGATCCATTGTTACGCTAGAGATGGCGTCTATGAGGTCTGTCTGACTGTCAAAAATAAATACGGGGTAGATACCTTATGCAGAACATTACACGTGGGGACAAGCTCCACCGATGATGAGGGAAAAATAATTATCAGCTCAGAACTCTTCCCCAATCCCGCCTCAGACCATTTTGTAGTCAACATACACGACTACCTGCCTGAGCGCATGTACCTGCATCTGGTGAATGCACAGGGACAGAAGGTGCATACTCAGCGCCTTTATCAGGGCAGCAATTTCATCGACACCCATACTCTGCCGCCGGGCCTGTATTCGGCCCTGATCTATGAGCGAGGCATCCTGGTCAAGGCAGAAAAGCTGGTGGTGATGCGGGAGTAAAAGGATGGATCAACAGTTGAAGGATTGATAAAGGGGCGTGGATACTGTCAGATGAGGGAACGTATTTGAATCCACCTTGCTGATCCCAATCCATCTTATGAAATTATATGTTATGATTCAGAGCTGAATCTGAATCTTTATTCATTATCACACCTGTCCTAAATAAATTAAAATTTTGAATATGGTAATTGATTTGCAAGTATTTACAATCTTAAAAAGCAATATTAAAAATTGAACCCCACCACAGTTGC
>CAYXKO010000232.1:0-4623 GCA_964465435.1 uncultured Saprospiraceae bacterium
CTTTCAGGTTGTTTTGGAGAAATCAGGCACAATCACTTTCATGCAGGCGTGGACATCCGGTCCAGCCACTCCGGTGTTCCGGACGAAATCGTTTCAGCTTCAAATGGATTTGTGAGCCGGATTGAGATTCATTCGGACAGTTACGGCAAAATTCTTTATGTGCAGCATCCCGGAGGATTTACTACAGTTTATGCGCATATTTTGTCTTTCAGGCCGGATATAGAAGCCAAGGTGCGGGAGTTTCAATATCAGACCCAGGAATATGAGGTGACTCTTGATTTTAACCCCAGGGAGTTCCCGGTACAGAAAGGCGACCACATTGCCTATATGGGCAACACGGGAGCAAGCAGAGGAGTCCATCTTCACTTTGAGCTAAGAAAGACACTAACCAATGAGGTCCTGGATCCCCTCGAATTTGGATTGGCAGTCAAGGATAACATTGCCCCCCAACTTAAAAAGGTGAAACTTTATGGTTTTGCTCAGGAGGGTGGACTGGTCTTTGAAAAAATACTCCCCAAAAAATTACTCGGCCCGGTCCAGGCTGTGACAGGCGATTATTTTGGCATTGGTATCGAGGGTCAGGATCGCAACAATCAAAGCTGGACCACAACGGGGCTAAAGAATATCACTCTTTTCATAGACGGCAAACAGGTTTACCATTATCACCAAAAGGGATGGAGCATAGAGGACTCCCGGTATATGAATGCCCATATCGATTATAAGAACAAGTTGCAGGCCCTGGGACAGATACACAGGTGTTACAAATTGCCGGGCAACTGCCTGCCTCTTTACCACACAGATGAGGGCAATGGCCTGTTTCAGCTTGAAGATACTGCAGCTCATGAAGTGGTCGTCAAACTATCCGATGCAGCCGGAAATACAAGTGCTGATACTTTTCAGATCCGCAAAAAAAATGGGGAAAAAGTACTGGCACCTTTTTGCCCCGGACAAATGGTCTTTTACGATCAGGATTTTAAATGGAATTGTCCGGTTGGATTCATGTACTTTGAAAATGGCACGCTGTACGAATCCACGCCCCTGGTATTTGACACGCTTTCTCAAAGGGTCCCCCGGATGATCACTCCCTGGATGGGTGTGTCGGGAAATGGAATCCCTTTGCACAAAAAAATCAAAGTGGGATTGATTGCATATGGTGCAGTAAATGAGAATTTGAGGGAGAAGTATTTTGTAGCCTTCAAATCGGGCAATGTGTCGATGAGCACCCTGGACTCTAAATGGCAGGGAGACACTTTGATCAGCTCTCACAATCAGTTGGGATATTTTTCCATGCAGCTGGATACCGTGGCTCCATCCATCAGCGCTGTGAATTTCAGGTACGATATGAGCAAGCAGAGGTATATGAAATTCAGGATTTCAGATAACATACCTTGTGTCAAGGTTTCAAAGGAACTCAAATACCATGCGTATATTGACGGCAATTGGGTTTTGATGGAGCATGATGCCAAAAGTCGTACCATACGCCATGAATTTTCACCGGAACTCGAAAAGGGAAAGCATGAACTTCGCATAATTCTCACCGACGGTCGCAACAACCAAAAAGAATATAATGCTTCCTTTGTTCGCTAAAATCATAAAAACACTGATGCAGGATTATAAACCAACATTTAAGGTTCCTGAAGGCAACCGTCTGCCTGACTTTGCGCTGACAGATCAGGATGGTCATACATTTAAGATCTCGGATATTAAGACGGACTGGATCGTTCTTTTCTTTTATCCGCAGGACAACACCCCCACCTGCACCAAGGAGGCATGCAATATCAGGGATCACTACGAAAGTTTAAACGATCTTTCGGTAACCGTTATGGGCATAAGTCCCGACGATGCCTCCAGCCACAAAAAATTCATAAAAAAGCATAATTTGCCCTACAGGTTGGTTGTCGATCTGGATCATGCCATTGCTGAAGCTCTTGGGATTTGGTCGCTCAAGAAGTTCATGGGCAAGGTCTATGAGGGCATCCACAGGGTTACGGTTGTTTTGAAAAAAGATCTTACGGTACACCGTTACATTTATCCGGTAGATTCCGCATCCCATTCTGAACAGATCATCGAAGCGATTAAATCTTGACTGAGTCCTTGCACATTTTTATTACCGGGAAGGTTCAGGGAGTTGGATTCCGTAAATTCACGCTCCTGAAAGCCTTGCAGTGTCAACTGACTGGTTGGGTGCGAAATCAGGAAGACGGCTCAGTGGAATGTTTTGCTGTAAGGAGAACCGGATAAGCTGGAAGAGTCTTTAAGATTTTTGCAGGCTGGTCCCAAAGGTGCGCGGGTAGACAATATTGAAAAACGAATTTCAAAAAGTGTTGGTTTTCAATCGTTTGAAATTTTAATTCCCTAATGGGTCTAAAAAATGAACAGCTTAGGTAAAGTGGCTCTATTTTTGCAGACTCCTTACAATTACCCATATGGATATATTTAAAAAAGCGCTTGAGCTTCACCTTGCGGTCAGGGGAAAACTGAGTGTTGAGAATAGAGTCGACGTTCAGTCCAAGGAAGATCTTTCTTTGGTCTATTCTCCCGGAGTGGCAGCTCCCTGCGAGGCCATTCATGCAGACCCATCCACTGTATACGATTATACCATCAAGGGCAACACGGTGGCCATCGTATCGGACGGATCGGCAGTACTGGGGCTTGGAAACATCGGGGCGCTGGCATCGATTCCGGTGATGGAAGGCAAAGCCATGCTTTTTAAAAGATTTGCAGGTATTAATGGATTCCCTATTTGTCTGCAAACCCAGGATACGGAAGAAATTATCAGCATAGTCAGAAACCTGGCACCTGTCTTTGGAGGAGTCAATCTGGAAGATATTTCCGCACCCAGGTGCTTTGAAATAGAGGAGCGATTGCAGGATATCGGAATTCCCGTGTTCCACGATGATCAACATGGCACAGCCATTGTCGTGCTTGCAGCCTTGATGAATTTTTGCAAGGTGACCGGCAGGAAAATCGGAGACCTGCGGATCGTGATAAATGGTGCCGGAGCAGCCGGAGTGGCCATTTCGAGATATTTGGGAAAACACGATCCCGAAACACCTAACCAGGAAATAGCCAGGGAAATCATAGTATGTGACTCTCATGGCATCGTATCCAGTCACAGAGAAGATCTGACAGATATCAAAAAGGAACTTCTGGCTTATACCAACCCACGAGATATAGGGGGGACTGTTTTTGATGCTTTGCCGGGGGCGGATGTTTTCATTGGAGTGAGCAAGGCCAACCTTCTGAACAGGAGCCATATTCAAGCCATGGCAAAAGATCCCCTGATTCTTGCATTGGCCAATCCGATTCCGGAAATTTTACCGGAGGAGGCTTATGCGGGAGGCGCGCTGGTGGTTGGGACTGGACGATCTGATTTTCCCAATCAGGTAAATAACGTATTGGCATTTCCGGGTATATTCCTCGGCGCTCTTCGTTCCAGGTCCCCCCGAATTACCCTCGCCATGAAATTTGCAGCTGCAAGCGCGATCGCAAATGGCATCAAAAACCCTACCCGCGAGCAAATAATTCCTCCGGTTATGGATGAATCCATTGCCCATTTGGTCGCGGATGCAGTAGCTGCATTTGCCTCATCCTGATTGCGTATTAGAACCAATGCACCTTGTTTTTGTTAGGCCTTTTGATCAGGTCAACATTTTAGTACATGTTTGAAGAATTGGAAATTGCATACGGCAAACAAAGGGAAGCTTTTTTCAGAGAACCCTTTATTCCCATAAGCCGAAGGAAGGAGCAATTGAAAAAAATCAGGGATCTTCTGATCAAGAGAAAGGAAGCTTTGCGTTCTGCCATATCGGATGATTTTGGAAAACCTGCTTTCGAGACTGACTCGAGTGAATTTCTCGTTACCATCCGGGAAATTGACCGACTCATAAAAAACATTTATTACTGGAACTCCGCCAGGAGGGTGGGCACTGAGCTTCTTCTCACCGGTACGTCATCCTGGATCAGGATCGAACCCAAAGGGGTGGTGTTGATTCTCGCTCCATGGAACTATCCCCTGAATCTTACCCTGGTTCCTCTTTGTGCTGCCATCGCAGGCGGCAACAGGGTTTTTGTCAAACCATCCGAATTGGCTCCCAGGACCGCTGGTTTTATCCAGTCCTTGATGCAGGATGTTTTTACAGAGGAGGAAGTGATTTGTACCCAGGGAGGTCCCGAGCTTGGGGCGTTTCTTTGTCAGCTGGGCTTTGATCATATTTATTTTACCGGTTCGAAGCGGGTAGGGGTTAAGGTCATGCAGGAGGCGTCTTCGGTACTTTCACCCGTTACGCTTGAGTTGGGTGGAAAAAATCCGGCCATTCTCGATCACGGAGTTTCTCTGAAAGATGCTGTTGAGAGAATTCTATTCTCCAAGTATCTGAACGCCGGTCAGACTTGCATTGCAACCGACTATCTGATTATTCCAGAAAAATTGGTAGATGACTTTGTGGATTTGTGGCTTAAAAAATGCTCTGAATGGTTTCCCGGTGACTTGTCTGAATGCACCAATTATTGCGGGATTATAAACCTCGATCATTTTAATAGAATTCTGAGTTTGGTTCATACATCCATTTCCCAGGGAGCGAGCAGCCCCGTAGCCATCCAATCCGACGAAAATAGTTTAAG
>CAYXKO010000233.1:0-4617 GCA_964465435.1 uncultured Saprospiraceae bacterium
TCCGTGCTGGGCACAGGCAGTCCGATCGTGCCCTGTCTGCCACTGCCATCCAGTGGATTCAGACTGACCACCGGAGAGGCCTCCGTCATTCCGTAGCCCTCGCAAAGCGGACATCCGGTCACGGTTTTCCATTTTTCTGCCACGGCCGTCTGGATGGCCATGGCCCCGCCCACACTGACGCGCAGGGCACTGAAGTCCGACTTATCAAATCCGGGGTGGTGGAGCAGTGCATTGAAGAGCGTGTTTACGCCGGTCATCAGACTGATCTTATAGTCTTTGAATGCCTTGGCCACGGATCCAATGTCGCGTGCATTGACGATGAGCACCGTGTTGGCCCCAATGGACATCATGGCCAGCACGTTGACCGCGAATGCGAAAATATGGTACATCGGCAATGGCGAGAGGGTGGTTTCCTGTCCGACCTTGAGGTATGGATTGATGATGGCTTTGATCTGCATCAGGTTGCCAACCAGATTGCGGTTGGTCAGCATGGTTCCCTTGCTGACACCCGTGGTGCCGCCGGTATATTGCAGGAGGATCACATCGTCCAGCGAAGGCGTAAAAGCCTTGATGGAAAAGCGGCTTCCCTCGCGCACGGCGTGTCCCATGGAAACGGTGTTGGCTATGTTGAATTTGGGAACCATTTTCTTGATGTGCTTGACCGCAAAATCGACAAACCAGCCCTTGATGCCTCCCAGGAACTCTCCGATGGTCGTCGTGATGACGATCTGTATCTTGGTTTTGGGAAGTACCTTTTCCAGGTTTGCCGCAAAGTTTTCAGCGATCACGATGGCTTTTACCCCTGAGTCGTTAAACTGGTATTCCATTTCATAGGGCGTATAAAGCGGATTGGTGTTGACGATCACCAGTCCCGCGCGAAGCGCACCGAAAATGGCTACCGGATACTGCAGCAGGTTGGGCATCATCAGGGCGATCTTGTCACCTGGCTTTAGCCCGCGGGAATGAAGGTAGGCTGCAAAGTTTCTGGATTTCTGATCCAGCTCCTTGTAGGTCATGGATTTGCCCATGAGCGTAAAGGCTTTCAGTTTTCCAAATTGCTTGAAGCACTCTTCCGCAAATTCCAGCAAGGAACAATAAGCTTCCGCATCTATGTTGGCCGGGATTCCCGCCGGATATTTTCTTAGCCAGGGTCTTTGGTCCATTTTTCTGTGTTTTGTGGGTAAAAATAGTCTTTTTCCGGAAATAGGACGGGCGGAGGCAGTAAATGCTTGTCCCTTGCAAACCGGAAGCTTAAATTTGTGTAAAATCCAATGGAGATCAGATGAAAAAGGCAAAAGTGGATGCATACCTGGAGACCCTGGATGCGGATGAAAGGCAAGCCCTGGAATTGGTCCGCGGCATTTTGTTGGAACTGGGCATGCAGGAAGACCTCAAATGGGGTCGGCCGGTATACAGTATGGACGGCATCAATCTGGTCGGGTTCGCCGTGTTTAAAAGTTACATTGGCCTCTGGTTTTTTCAGGGGGCGCTGCTCGGGGATCCCCACCGGGTCCTGGTAAATGCCCAGGAGGGCAAAACCCAATCCATGCGGCAATGGCGATTCTCAACACCGGAAGCATTGAAGGCCCGGTTGGAACAAATCAGGGAGTACATCCGGGAAGCAGGACAAAAGGCCCTGAATCCGGTAAAGAGGACGTCGGTTAAGACGGTGCAGGAACCAACCGCCGAGCCGGAATTTGACCGGTTTTTGGATGCGCGTCCGGGCTTGAGGAAGATCTTTGAAGCCCTGGCTCCGTCGCACCAAAGGGAGTACCTTCAGTATTACCGCGAAGCAAAGCGTCCGGAGACCCGGTCGAGAAGGCTTGAAAAAATGGCCGGCATGCTCCTGGAGAGGGCGGGCAAGCCAGATGCGGACCCCGAATAAAGTCGCGGTGACCGCTTAAACGGCTTTTGCGCTGGCCGGACCAAAGAGTTTTGAAATGTCCTCCCGGTCCTTGATCAGGCTGTCCTCAAAGAAATGCACCTTACCTGTTTCCAGATCGTATTTGGCTCCAATGATGGCGATCTCTGAGGCATTGATCATGTTTTCAAGAAGGGGGCTTCTGCTTACGATGGCTTTGACAGACCTGTGTATGTTGATGTCGGTGACATTTTCTACAAATTCATGGTTGCCGGAGTTTCGTGCATGCGGATCCCGGGTCTGATTCTCCTCGTACACCGCAGGCTGAATTTTCGAGAGCAGTTCTGTGAGATTGCCCATTTCCACGTGGTCGCAGGCTCCCTTGATGGCTCCGCAATTGGTGTGGCCCAGTACGACAATCAGCTTTGATCCGGCCACCTTGCATGCAAACTCCAGGCTGCCGATGATGTCCGTATTGACAATATTGCCCGCGATCCGGATGGAAAAGATATCGCCGAGGCCCTGGTCAAAAATCAGTTCGGCGGAGGTGCGGCTGTCTATGCAACTGAGGATGGCTGCAAATGGCCACTGACCTTCACGCGTGTCGTTGGCCTGTTCGAGCAGATCCCTTTTGACCATCAGGTTGTTCATAAACCGGATGTTACCTTCCTTGAGAAACTGAAGTGCTTTCTCCGGAGAAATGGTCGATTGTGTTTCAAGCGAATGAGCTTTCATGAGTTTGTACAAATTTTTATTTTTTTAGGATACGATAATATGATCCAGGGAATTTTCCATTTGGTACTCTTCCCTGAATCCTTTGAGTGTGATCTCGATATTTTTTTCTTTGGATCCGAATTCGAGATATTCCCGGATCAATTGCAACACATCGTGATCGATGTAAAAGGTATCCGATGCATCGATGGTGACCTTGCAGTTTTCAGGCAGATGGTTGAGCGTCTGCTTGATGGCGGCCTTGTTGAGAAAGGATACCTCCTGGGCCAGTTTGATGATGATCCGGTCTCCTGCATGGTAGGTCTCCTTTTTGAAGAAATAAGCCAGCTTGAGATTTGCCCTGAGTATGAAGAAAATGGATACGATCATTCCGATGCCGACCCCTCGCAGCAGATCGGTGAATACCACGGCCAATACGGTGACTGCAAAAGGAATGAACTGATATTTTCCGGAAGCCCACATATGTTTAAACACGGCGGGGCTGGCCAGCTTGTAGCCGATCATGATCAACACGGCTGCGAGGCAGGCCAGCGGGATCATGTTCAGCAAGGTTGGGATGGTCACCACCGCCAACAGCAGGAGGATGCCGTGGGTGATCGTCGAGACCTTGGTTCTTGCCCCTGAATTGATGTTTGCAGAAGAACGCACGATCACGGAGGTCATGGGCAGGCCACCGATCAGTCCGCTAAGCATGTTGCCGGTGCCCTGTGCGATCAACTCTGCATTGGAATTGGTAAAGCGTTTGAGCGGGTCCAGTCGATCTGTTGCTTCAATACATAGTAATGTTTCAATTGAGGCGACGATCGCGATTGTTAGCCCGGTGAGCCAGACGTCTGTCCTAAGCCAGGAGGAATAATCTGGAAAGGTAAGCTGGGACAGGAATCCCTCCAGGGATTCTGCCACCGGAAGGCTGACCAGATGATCCTGGGTGAGGCTCAGGTCGGGCATCCAGAATTTAAAACCTTCATTGATCAGGATGCCCAGCAGGACAACGATCAGCGCGGAAGGAACCGTTTTTATTTTTTTGAGGAAGGGTATGCGCAGAAAAGCAATCAGAACGGCCAGGGAGATCAGGGTCACCAGAATGGCTCCCGGATGGGCATAGTTTACAGCATCAATGATCCCGGAGAAGGTATTGTGTCCGGTGGACTTTTCTATGAAAAAGAAATCGCCTTCGTTGTCCTTGTCATAGCCAATGGCATGGGGGATCTGCTTCAGGATGATGATGATGCCGATCGCGGTCAGCATGCCTTCTATCACGTTGGAAGGAAAATAATTGGAGATGGTGCCTGATTTCAACAAGCCCAGCACAAGCTGGATCATCCCTCCGATCACGACTGCGGCCAGAAAAGCCTCATAGCTGCCCAGGGCGGATATGGCCCCGAGGACTATGGCGGTCAATCCAGCCGCGGGCCCTGTGACGCTCAGCTGGCTTTTGCTCATAAAACCGACCACGATGCCGCCGATGATCCCGGAAATAATGCCGGAGAACAAAGGGGCTCCGCTTGCCAGGGCTATGCCAAGACACAGAGGCAGCGCAACCAGGAAAACCACCACTCCCGCCTGGATGTCCGTCCAGAAAATTTTATTTTTATCTCCCATGGAGCGTAATATTTAAGCTTTATTATTCAGAACCCGACCGCGGGCAGCACAGATACCCTGATGCCGGTCAGCTAAAATCAATCATTTGAAAATGAAAACACCTGGCATTGCATCGAATGCCAATTCAAACATAAGGGGATTCAGGCCATGGATTCCGGAGGAATTTCCGGGCCTTCCAGGCAGGAGATGGAGTTAAATCCCATCTGATCGGGGAATAGGACCCGAATCAGGTCGTCCAATGTCACTTTTATGGCCGGAAAGTTTTCTGCGGTCGGATGATAGGGCTCTTCTTCAAGAATGTTATAGCCAAGACCTGCAGCGTTGCCACCCGAGGACCCGCTGTCCAGATAAGTATCCAGGGGATGGGCATACCGGATACACTGGTAGCATACATCCCCCAACAGGAGGCAGGTAAATATGAG
>CAYXKO010000234.1:0-4595 GCA_964465435.1 uncultured Saprospiraceae bacterium
GGATGCCCCGGGAGGAAAGGTTTCAGTTTGTCGTTGACGCAAATGGGGCCCATGCCCGGGCCGCCGCCACCGTGCGGGATGGCAAAGGTCTTGTGCAGATTGAGGTGGCAAACATCCGCACCGATGGTGGCCGGACTGGTCAGACCGACCTGGGCGTTCATATTGGCTCCATCCATATAGACGAGTCCGCCAAAATCGTGTACGATCTTACAGATTTCCTGGATGGCTGTTTCAAATACTCCATGTGTGGAGGGATAAGTCACCATCAGACAGGCCAGCCTGTCCTTGTATTGCTCTGCTTTGGCGCGGATATCCTCCACGATGATATTCCCGTTTTCATCGCAGGCTGTGACCACCACATCCATACCAGCCACCACGGCTGAAGCCGGATTGGTGCCATGGGCGGAGGATGGGATCAGCGCTACGTTTCTGCCGTGATCTCCGCGGGATTCATGATAGGCTTTAATGGTCAGCAATCCCGCAAATTCTCCCTGGGCACCCGAATTGGGCTGCAGGGAACATGCCGTAAATCCCGTGGCCTGGCAAAGGTATTCCTCCAGATCCCGGATCATGGTCAGATACCCTCCAATCTGATTCTGCGGTACAAAGGGATGTACGTCGCTAAACTCCGGCCAGCTGACCGGGATCAGCTCGGTGGCCGCATTCAGTTTCATGGTACAGGAACCCAGAGAGATCATGGAGTGAACCAGCGACAGGTCTTTGTTCTCCAGGCTCTTGATATACCGCATCATGGCGGATTCCGTGTGCTTGGTATTGAAGATCGGATGGGTAAGATATTCCGAGGTTCTGATCAGCTGGGTCTGTATCCTGGGACCGCTGGAGGGCATCAGCAGCACCGTATTGGGCTTTCCATTTGCCTTTGCAAAAATGGATGCAATGGTCTTCAGGGTTTCCTCCTGGGCTGTTTCGTCCAGGGAGATCTGAACGCCCTCGTTGGTATACCAGAAGTTCATCATGGCAGCCTCCGCCTCCTGGCGGATACGGGCACGCAGATCTGAATCTGCCGCGATATTAAGGGTATCGAAATACTGATCGCTGCCAAGCTTGTACCCCAGGGATACCAGTGCATCGGCCAGACTGGCGGTCATGTCGTGAATTCTTCTGCTGATGCGGTACAAGCCCTCAGGTCCGTGATAAACCGCATACATGGAGGCCATGATGGAAAGCAGTGCCTGGGCGGTGCAAATGTTGGAGGTGGCCTTCTCCCGGCGGATGTGCTGTTCCCGGGTCTGGAGTGCCATTCTCAGGGCGCGATTGCCCAGTTCATCGATTGAAACGCCGATGATCCTGCCCGGAATGTCTCTCTTGAATTCATCCTTAACCGCAAAGAATGCTGCATGAGGTCCTCCGAATCCCATGGGCACTCCAAATCTCTGGCTATTGCCCAGCGCCACATCGGCACCCAGCTCTCCGGGAGATTTGATCAGGCAAAGTGCCATCAGGTCTGTGGCCATGGCCACGTAACAGGACTTCTGGTGAGCTTTCTCAATGAAAGCAGCGTAATCTTCCACAGAACCCCTTGCATCCGGGTATTGCAACAAAACACCAAAACAAGAGTCAGGAATGGAATCCTTCATGACATCGCCGGTCACGATCTCAATCTGATTGGGCCAGGCGCGGGACTTTAATACCGACAGGGTTTGTCCGTATACGCCCTCATCCACAAAAAAGACCCTGGGAGAAGTTTCCCTGTTCTTGCCTGCCTTGGCATGATAAAACATCAGCATGGCTTCTGCCGCTGCCGTTCCTTCGTCAAGCAGGGAGGCGTTGGCGATCGGAAGTCCGGTGAGATCGGAAACCATCGTCTGAAAATTCAAGAGGGCTTCCAGCCTGCCCTGGGCAATTTCCGCCTGGTAAGGAGTATACTGGGTGTACCAGCCCGGATTTTGGAAAATGTTACGGCTGATCACACTGGGTGTGACCGTGCCATAATAACCCTGACCGATAAACGATCTGAAAGGCAGGTTTTTGGAGGCAAGCTGTTTTAGCTCCTGCAGGTAATCAAACTCGGCCTGGGCTGGAGGAACCTTCATCTCGTCCTTGCGGCGGATGTGGTCAGGAATGGTTTCGTTGATCAACTGATCGACGCTTGCCAGGCCCATGGTTCTCAACATGGCGCTGAGGTCCGGCCCCAGGGTGCCGATGTGCCTGCTTTCAAATTTATCAGTACGGGCAAAAGGATTCATGAATTTATTTTTTTTGGTCTGCAAAAATAACTGTGTCCATAACAAACGGGCCTTTTTTCAGTTGCAAACTGAAATAATTATTAAGGGGTGGCCTCGAGTCAGAACTTGGATACGCCCAGGGCATGAGAAAGCACCTCGTGCATATCGCGCACGTAGATAAAATCGAGTCCTTTCAGATGCTCTGCCGGTATTTCTTCCACATGGGGTTTATTTTCCACGCACAACATGATGGTTTTCAGTCCGGCCCTTTTGGCAGCAAGAACTTTTTCCTTGATCCCTCCTACCGGCAAAACCCTCCCTCTCAGGGTGATCTCACCCGTCATGGCCATGAAGGGCTTCAGTGGCTTACCAATGATGCTGGAGGTCACCGCAGACAACATGGTGATGCCTGCCGAGGGACCATCCTTGGGAATGGCTCCTTCCGGCACGTGGATGTGGATGTCGTGGGTCTCAAAAAACTCCTCTTCGATATTGAGTTCCGAGGCATGGGACCGGATAAAACTGATCGCTGTGCTCGCTGATTCTTTCATCACATCTCCGAGATTTCCGGTCAGGGTCATTTTTCCCTTGCCTTTGGATATGGAAGTCTCGATGTAGAGGATGTCACCCCCTACTCGGGTCCAGGCCAGGCCAATGGCTACGCCCGCAGGGAGGTTCTCCTGATATTGGTCGCTGCTGAACCTGGGGACACCCAGGATCTCGCGCACCTGAGCTGCACTGAAACTTACTTGTTTGACCTTGTTCATTGCCACTTCCAGGGCTGCCCGCCTCATCAGGGATGCCAGTTGCCTGCCGAGCGATCTCACTCCGGACTCCCGGGTATAATCATCGATCACCTGGGTGATCACTTCCCTGCTTAATTTTATCTGACGGGCCTTCAATCCGTGTTCTTCAAACAGAGAGGGTATGAGGTGTTTGTGGGCGATTTCCAGTTTCTCCTCGATGGAGTATCCCTGGATCTCGATGATCTCCATCCGGTCCAGCAGGGCAGGTTGTATGCCGCTCAGCGAATTGGAGGTTGCAATGAACAGAACCTTGGAGAGATCGTATTCCAGTTCGAGGTAGTTGTCGTGAAAAGTGGAGTTCTGCTCCGGGTCGAGCACTTCCAGCAAGGCGGATGAAGGATCTCCGCGGAAATCCTTGCCGATCTTGTCGATCTCATCCAGTATGAACACCGGATTGGATGACTTGGATTTCCGTACGGACTGAATGATCCGTCCGGGCATGGCTCCGATATAGGTCTTCCGGTGTCCGCGTATCTCTGATTCGTCGTGAAGGCCACCCAGTGACATCCTCACGAACTTGCGGTTGAGGGCCTTGGCTATGGATTTTCCCAGCGAGGTTTTGCCCACTCCCGGAGGACCCACCAGGCATAAAATGGGAGCCTTCATATCGCCTTTAAGCTTGAGCACAGCCAGATGTTCGACGATCCTTTCCTTGACCTTTTCCAGTCCGTAGTGATCCTTGTCCAGGACCTTCCGGATCTTTTGGATGTCATACTGATCCTTGGTGTATTCATTCCAGGGCAGGTCGATGATCATCTCCAGATAATTCATCTGGACGGAATATTCGGCCACCTGGGGATTCATCCTTTGGAGTTTGCCGAGTTCCCTTTCAAAATGCTCCTGCACATTCTTGTTCCATTTCTTTTTGGAAGCCTTTTCCTGAAGGTCCAGGATATCCTGCTCGTGCGGATCCTGTCCCAATTCCTCCTGAATGGTCTTAAGCTGCTGGTTCAGGTAATAATCCCTTTGCTGTTTTTCGAGGTCTCCCCGCACCTTGGACTCGATCTGGTCTTTCACTTCCAGAAGCTTGAGTTCATGACTCAGGTGTACCAGCAGGCTTTCCGCCTTCTTGAAGAGATCGTCGTTTTCCAGCAAGGCCTGCTTTTGGTCTATGCTAATGTTGATGTTGGAAGAGATGAAATTCAGCAGGAACCGGTCGTTGTCGATGTTGCGCAACAACAACTGGGCTTCGTTGGGGATCTGGGGAGAGAGCTCCACGATGCGTCTGGATTGTTCCTGAATGGCCTTGATCATGGCATCGTATTCGAGCTTGTGCTCGGATGCCTGATAGGCCCTGAGCGAAATCCGGGCCTCCAGATAAGGTTCTTCGCGAAGGGGCTGATCCACTGTAAATCGCTTACGTCCCTGCAGGATGACGGTCTGGCTTCCATCCGGCATCTTCAGCATCTTGACGATGCGGGCCACTGTGCCGGTCTGATATAAATCCGCAAATCCCGGATTTTCTGTCCTGCTGTCTTTTTGTGTCAACACGGCTATGAACTTGTCCTGCTCGTTGGCCCGGGTGATCGCTTTCATGGATTTGTCCCTCCCCACTGTGATCGGAATGATCACCCCGGGGAAAAGTATGGTATTCTTGAGCGGC
>CAYXKO010000235.1:0-4594 GCA_964465435.1 uncultured Saprospiraceae bacterium
CCAAAGCAGCCCTCGAGGATGCGCTCGAATCTGAGGCCACGGGCGAAATGCGGGTCATCCGGAGGCTCAAACCCTATGAGGAAAACGATTTTGAGATCAGCCGCAGCGACGGCCTGATCACCTTCCTGCGCGACAATACAGCCAAGCTCAGGGCCGCCACCGTGGCCATCGGCCTGCTGACCCTGCTCGGGGCAGCCATCGGACTGATGAATATCATGCTGGTATCGGTCACCGAGCGGACCCGGGAGATCGGGATCGCCAAGGCGCTGGGCGCCACGCGTAAAAACATCATGCACCTGTTTTTGATCGAGGCCATTCTGATCTGCCAGATCGGAGGCATTGCAGGAGTGGCCATCGGGATCCCGGTCGGCAACATCGTGACCCTGCTGATGGGAGGAGATTTTCTCATCCCCTGGGCCTGGATCATCCTGGGGCTGGTGGTATGCATGATCGTGGGCATCCTCTCCGGTTTATACCCTGCCACGCGCGCGGCTTCCCTGGACCCGGTCGCATCGCTCAGGTTTGAATGAGTCCAATTCTCTAAAAAATAATTTTGAAATAAAATTGAACAGCCGGATCAGATCCGGACCAGGCGGACGGTTTCTATGCGGGTATCGCTGACCAGCTCAAAGGTGAACCGGTAACCATCCTGTGCAATTTCCATCCCCTGCTCGGGAATGGCGCCGGTGGTCATGACGAGATAGCCGGACAGGGTGTGGTATTCCCCTTCGGGCAGGCTCAGGTCATAGGTATTGTTTAGGTAGTTGATCTCCAGGCGACCTGAAAAAACGTATTCCGAATCGGAAATCACTTTTTCGATGAATTCCTCCTTGTCGTGCTCATCCTCGATCTCCCCAAAAATTTGCTCCAGGATGTCCTCCAGGGTGATCAGGCCGGAGGTCCCGCCGTACTCGTCCACCACACAGGCTATGGACAGCCTGAGCTTGTTCATGCGCAGCATCAGGTCGTACACGTTGAGGGTCTCGGGCACGAAGGGCATGTCCATGATCATGGAACGCACGGTCTTGTTGTCGCGGAACAACTGCTGGTGATGCACGTAGCCCAGCACATTGTCCACGTCTCCCTCGGTGATCAGGATGCGCGAAAGCTTGGACTCGGAAAACAAGCGGATGAGCGCCTCCACCGGCTCGTTGACATCCAGATGGATGATCTCGTTGCGCGGGACCATGCAGTTTTTCACCCTGACCTGCTTCAGATTGAGGGTGTTTTTGAAAATGTCCGTGTCGATTTCCTCGTCCGACAATTTCATGGGTCCTTCCAGATAATGCTCCAGGTCGAGGATCGAAAAACGGTACCGGGAAGGCTCCAGTTTCTCCTTGGAAAACCTGCCGATCAGAAAATTGGAGATGGCGGACATCATCCGGGAAGGAAGGTATAAAATGCGGTAGGCCACCTCCAGGGGAAAGGCCGTGTAATGAATGACGTCGTTGGAATACAGGCGAAACAGGACTTTGGGCAAAAACTCGCCGAAGATCAGGATCACCGTGGTCACCAGGACCGTGCTCAGTACGATCTCAATCCCCTCGCTCAGGGATATCTGCTGAAAAAAGGGTTCGAAAAAACCGGTAAGCAAATAGGAAAGGCTCACCAGGGCGATGTTGTTGCCGATCAGGATGACAGAAATGAATTTGTCGGGGTGATCGTAAAAATGGGAAAGGATCTTGCTGCCGCGCGACCCCTTGTTCTTTCTCACCTCGACGCCCAGCTTGTTGGCCGTGAAAAAAGCGATCTCCGTGCCTGAAAAAAAGGCACTGAGCAGGAGAAAGACCACGATCCAAAATAAGAGCATAATTCAAACGGATGCCCAGCAAATATACAACGATTCCCCGGGCTGGCCGGAAACCCCGGAGCCGATCCCCTCTTTTGCTTCACAGCGTCAACAAATTATCTTCCATGAGCCCGAAAAACGCTAACTTTACGTTTCCATTTGAATCAGCAGATCCCATGAATATATATTAATAAGTTTTTAATATATACTCATAACATACATAGCATCTAATGAAATTATTCAATTTATTTATGCAAGAGCTGGCGGTGGATTTAGGTACCGCCAACACCCTGATCATCCAGGACGACAAAGTGGTGGTGGACGAGCCCTCCATCGTAGCCATAGACAAGAAGACCGGTGAAACCATCGCTGTAGGCAACAAGGCCATGCAGATGCACGAGAAGACCCACCGCAACATCGAGACCATCAGACCCCTCAAGGACGGTGTGATCGCTGACTTTCAGGCCGCAGAAAACATGATCCAGGGCATGATCAACATGATCGGTCAGAAGAGGCGGTTTTTCACCCACCTCAGGATGGTGATCTGCATACCCAGCGGCATCACGGAGGTGGAAAAAAGGGCCGTCTTTGATTCGGCGGACCACGTGGACTCCAAGGAGACCTACCTGATCCACGAGCCGATGGCTGCCGCGCTGGGCATTGGACTGGATGTGGAAGAGCCGGTGGGCAACATGGTCATCGACATTGGAGGAGGAACGACGGAGATCGCGGTCATTGCCTTGTCCGGCATCGTATGCGACCAGTCCATCCGCGTCGCGGGCGATGAATTTACGGAAGACATCATCGATTTCATGCGCCGGGAGCACAACCTGCTGATCGGCGAGCGCACCGCAGAAAAAGTAAAGATCCACGTAGGTTCCGCCCTGACGCATCTCGACAACCCGCCGGAGCCCTACGCCGTCAACGGGCGCGACCTGATGACCGGCATCCCGAGGCAGATCATGATCGGATACCAGGAGATCGCAGGAGCCCTGGACAAATCCATCATGAAAATCGAAGAGGCCGTATTGAAGGCCCTGGAGCTCACTCCTCCGGAACTGGCCTCAGACATATACCGCACGGGACTTTACCTGACAGGAGGCGGAGCCTTGCTGCGGGGCCTCGACAAAAGGCTGAGCATGAAAACCCATCTGCCGGTCATTGTTGCGGACGATCCGCTGCGCGCCGTGGTAAGGGGTACGGGCATCGCTCTGAAAAACACCGATCGCTTTTCATTCCTGATCGACCGCAAAAGCCTTTGAGGCCAGGATCTCCCGGAGATGGGGAGAATTCGTACTGAATTTCAAAAATACCCTTCAAAATAATTTTGAAGTTGCATGCTTGACGCGCTGAGGATCATAGTAAAAAACGGCTCCATCATATTGTTTCTGGTGCTGCAGCTGCTGTGTCTTTTCTGGATCGTCACATACAACCAGAAACAAGGGGAGATCTATTTCTTCAGCCTGCAGCTGGCGGCGGACGCCCTGGAAAAAAAAGTACAGAACGTCACCAGTTACATTTCGCTCCGCGACCAGATCAGCGAGGTCAGGGAGGAAAATGCGGCCCTGCTCCAGAAATTTCTCAACGAAAAGCAGAACCAGGCGAGTCTTCCGGCATCTGCAGATTCCACGGACAGCACGATGGGAGGGTTGGAATCTTCCTACCGGGTACTGGCAGCCAACGTCATCAACAACTCGATCTCCCGCAAAAACAATTACCTGACCCTGGACAAAGGAGGCGCCCAGGGCGTAAATCCGGGCATGGCGGTGATCACCTCAAAAAGCATCGTCGGCATTGTGACCGACACCTCCCGGCATTTCAGCCTGGCCATGTCCCTGCTTCACTCCAACTCGAGGATCAGCGCCAAACTGAAGCGAAGCGGTTTTTTTGGTTCGCTGATCTGGAAGGAATCCGACCCGCGCAACCTGTCCCTGGAGGACATACAGAAATATGCCGATGTGCTGGTGGGAGACACCGTGGTGACCAGCGGGTTTTCGATCATATTTCCGGAAGGCCTGCCCATTGGCATCGTCACATCCCTGGGCACGGAGCCCGGGGCATTTACCTACAGCATCCGGGTCCGGTTGTTTGAATCTCTTTCATCGGTCCGGTCGGTGTACCTGATCGACAACCAATACAAGGACGAAAAGGAAGAATTGGAAAAAAAGAGGCAGGAAGATGAATAAGGAACTCAGGTTAAATGTGATCAGGATCCTGCTGCTCTTGTTTGTGCAGGTTTTCCTGCTGAAGGACATCCAGATATATGGCGGATCCGAGCAATACCTCTACATCATCATTTACCCGCTGGGCCTGCTTTTGCTGCCCCTGAGCCTCCCTCAGTTTTTTATCATACTCATCGCATTTTTCTGCGGATTTACGGTGGACCTTTTTTACAAATCCATCGGAGTGCACGCCTCGGCCAGTATGTGGATGGTGGCGGCACGGCCACTGATCCTGAAATACCTGGAACCCAAAACAGGTTACGGCACGGGTGTTTACCCTAACGCCCACCACCTGGGCATATTCTGGTTTATCCGGTACATTCTGCTCGGCATGTCTGTCTTCCTGTTTTCCTATTTTTGCATGGAGATATTTACCCTGGTGTATCTGGACAAAATATTGATCAAAACACTGGTTAGTCTGATGGTATCCTGTTTCATCTTGTTTTTGATACAGATCATCGTTAACCCCAAATACTAAACAGCTTGGCACTGGATCAAAAAAAAATACGCATCTGGACCGTCCAGGCCTTCCTGGTCCTGGGCTTCCTGATCTGCATCCTGACCCTGGCCAAACTTCAGATCC
>CAYXKO010000236.1:0-4588 GCA_964465435.1 uncultured Saprospiraceae bacterium
ATTACCGTATTACCTGCAAAGACTGAAAGCTGTCTCAAAGCAAGAATCAAAACTACGATCCATCCAAGTCATCTATTCATTTAATCTAAACTAGTATGAATCCACGTATCTCCAGAACCTTGTTGGTTATCGCCATCCTGATCGTCAGTCTCCGTGCTGTAAAAGCCAGCGGATCATCCAGTCTCTTTGCCATGTTTTCCTCGGCTATTTCGAAAGCCTTTGGCTGGCTCAGCCCGACCCAATCGGGATCCCTCCTCAATATCATCAACTCCTTTGATAAGTATGGAGACGGTGATCTCAATAAGCTCCTTTATATCATTGCAACGGCATACCATGAATCCAAGCTTGCTCCGGTCAGGGAGATTCGGGGATCTATCGGTACGCCTTTGTATAATCGCCAGGAGGCATACTGGAAGACCGGATACTATGGCCGGGGTTTTGTCCAGCTTACTCATGAACGAAACTACAAGACCATGGGTGAAATCTTCAATGTGGACCTGGTGAATAATCCGGACAAGGCTCTAGAGCCGGTGCTGGCCGCCGATATACTGGTCTATGGAATGATGAATGGCAGCTTCACGGGCCGACGGCTTTCTCAATATATCAACGACAGTCGCCAGGATTATTTTGAAGCCAGGAGGGTGGTGAATGCTCTGGATCAGGCTCAATTGATCACAGACTATACCCTGATGATCAAATCCAACATTGAGACCATCGCAGCCTGAAATAACCACCATTTCCTAACCTTCTCAATACTACACCATGTCTCCGGAGATAGCTCTAATAGATCTGTTTTTTGCCAAAACCATAGAGCAGCTGGGTTTTAATCCTGAAAAGGATTTTGGGATGTTTGATCCGTTTCCTGATGACAACTCCAGGAAATTCAAAAAGCCATTGCTTGAAAAGGATGCCCATGGAAACATTCTTTTTAACCTGATGGACATACACGGCAATATCCGTATCCATGATGTTTCTGACGCCAGATCAAAGGTCAACATTCAACCGGTGCAGCTGATCAGATTCCGGGATCCGGGCGATGGGCCCAAGTATAAACCGGCCAAGACCGGCCAAGGTGTGTATCCCTGGATCTCCCGGGAAATCGTGGAAGCCTACAAAGCCAAAACCAAGATTAAGCGCCTGATCCTGACGGAGGGATATAAGAAAGCCTTTGTCGGCTGTAAAAAGGGTTTCCACGTAATCGGTCTGCCTGGGATCAGTGTATGGAAGTCCAAGGAGGCAAAGGAGATCTTTCACGATATCAAAGCCCTGGTCACTGAATGTCAGGTAGAGGATATCCTGTGGCTTACCGACGCCGATACCCTGCATGTCCACTGGGAGCCAAACAAGGACCTATACAAACGACCATTTTCTTTTTATAACTCGGTTCAGCTTTTTAAGACGCTCTGCCGGGACTGGCAGGTGAATTTGTACTATGCCCATATCCACGAGGAAAGCAAGGAGAAAGGCCTGGACGATCTGCTTTTAAGTGAAAATTTGGATCCTGAAAAGCTGCAAAGGGATCTGCTCAAATCCTCCGGTCAGCTACACTACATCCGCCGATATGACATCACTACCTGGTCATATCAGAAAATCCAGGAGTTATTTGGCATCCATGGGGACGCCAGCACTTTTTACGGCCGCTATGAGAGGTATATTGGCCTTGAGGAGTTCATCTATCGCAACGGCGTGTACGCCTACGATATAGAGAAGCAGGAGCTGATCTATAAGAAATCGGGAGAGGCCTCCCAATTTATCAGGGTCATGAAGGACTACTATATGATGGCGCAAATGCCGACCGCTTCATCCTTTACCAAGCTCACCCTGATCCCGACGGATAAATCCTCGATCCAGGAAAAATTCAAGAGCCGAAACAAAAAGGAGGTCGAGCGGATCCTGTACGACATTCCGTTTTATGATGGATTTTTCAATCAACCTGGGCACGTCGATTTTCAGCGAGAAATAACCATTACCTCGGAGGATGGCCATACGACCACCTGGTATAATAAGTACATGCCACTGACCCATAAGGCCATCCTGGGACACAGGATCCAGGAGTCTGAGATTCCTTTATCCTTGAAATTCGTCAAGCACATTTTTGGAACGGAAAAGGTAAACTACAATGGATCTGAGATCAATGAGTGGGATCTGGGCCTGGACTACCTGCAGCTGCTGTATCTGAGACCCAAGCAACCGCTCCCGATCCTGGCTTTGCTTAGCCAGGAAAACCAAACCAGTAAGACGATCTTCTGGCGTTGGTGCGTGGCCATCTTCCAACAAAACGCCAAGATCATACCCCCGGAATCACTCACTGGAAACTTTACTGAGTACTTCATCAACTGTCTGCTCTTGATCATAGACGAGGCCCTTCTGAATAAGCGGGAGACCATGGAGCGGGTTAAGGCCATGACTACCAATGAGGAAGCCATGGTCAATGGGAAGCACACCAAAGAGGTGGAGACCCAGACCTATCTTAAGATTGGCCTGAGCTCCAACAATGTGAATGACTTTGCAATCCTGACCAAGAACGACGAGCGATTTTGGATCCGGGACGTCCCGGTGATCCCGGAGGAAGATTATATCCCTGATTTCTTTACCAAGCTGTGTGCGGAGATTCCTTTATTCCTGGGATTTCTCCAGCAGAGGGATCTGGTCACACAGAACGAAGATCGTATGTGGTTCGATCCGGAGCTGCGCAAAACAGCCGGACTATCCAGGCTTATTGACAAATCTAGACCGGCCAACGAGATCCTGATCGAGGAGACGATCAAGGACTACATGACCGGATGCAGCAAACCTGTAGTTAATCTGAGCCAGTCCGATATACGGGAGCTGTCCACTGAGAAGAACAACTTGCACCTCAATACGATCAAATGGGTGGTCGAGGACCGCTGGAACAAAAAGAAAAATGGCTACTCGCGCAAGTACAAGAAATACCGCCTCATAGTCACGGACAGCGGAGACAGCCCGGATCGGGTGGATGTCACCTGGGCAAAGACCAATTACTATTCTTTCTCAGCCCTGGAGTTTTTTACCCCGGCCCAGATCCTGGAGATGTTTGAGTATGCCGACATCCTGGAGGCCGAGATCGAGGAGGGCTTTGATCTTAAGTCAAAGCTGTCTGGCAGTGACTTTTACCAAATCCGGTATGCGATCAAGCAGCCTCCCTGCGAGTTACAGGATTTTATCGCTCTCTATGACAGTGCCAAAACGCTCAATGAGATCAGTGCCAAGCTGCATGAATTTGTCATGGGTGGGGGAGATATGCCCTTTTGATAATCAATCAATTACTGCAATATGGCAAAACGAGAATGGTTTATCGTCAAGGGCATTTTGATAACATACGGCATTTGGCTTCTTTTTAGGGCTTTAAGGCGGCAAAGGCAGGTGCCGGGGATACATGGACTTCCCAAATTTAATAGAGAATTCAAATTCTATTGTACATCCTCAGGAGTCAAAAAGTTTGAAAAGGAACTTGATGCTTTGGACAAAAGACATCAAGTTGCTGTTCAAAAATTATTTTATAAGGCATCGCTGTATCCGGAAATGAAAGGCAATTGGGTCACAATTTTCAAAAATGACATTATAACAGGTGAGCTTATTTCGGGGCAAATTAGGGTATTATTTTATCAAATAAATGAGATTGAATTTATAGCTTTGTGTGTATTTTTAAAAAAAGACAATGCAACAGATTCTGTAACCCTCCCAAAATTAGTACAGGTGTAAATTTAACTTGATTTCTTCATTTAAAGAGATTGTTTCCTCTTTTCCATAGGAGGGGGTACCCCCTCCTATGGAAAAATTTCGATCGATTAATCTGAATTGAATTGGAGTCATGCCGTCGAGTGATTCATGGGGTCTTGTGATATTGTAATCGTCCATCCATTCTTCTGAAATTATCCTCACCTGTTCCATGCTCTCGAATATGTAGGCATCCAATACACTCTGTCTGTAGGTGCGATTGAATCTTTCAATATATCCATTTTGACTCGGTTTTCCTGGTTGTATAAATTTCAATGTAATGTCATTTTTCTCACACCATTCCCCCAATACACCGGCTACAAACTCAGGTCCATTATCCACTCTTATTGTTTGCGGTTTTCCCCTTTCTTTTGTTACTCGCTCTAATATTTCAATAACCAGGACCGACCCTATGCTCAGGTGTGCTTCTATAGCTAATGCTTCGCGATTATAATCATCCATAATATTCAAAACTCTGAATTTTCTGCCATTGTGCAATGAGTCATGCATGAAATCCATACTCCAGGTCCGGTTGAGTGCTTCAGGACTCATTAAAGGCTCTTTTACCCTTGCAGGCACTCTTTTCCTGGGCTTGGGCCTTTTGTTTAGCCTAAGCTTCCTATATACCCTTCTAATGCGTTTGTAATTCCAAACCAATCCTTCATTCCGGATTCTGTCATAAATCTTGTCTTGACCCTCACTAGGTCGTTTACTTGCTAGTTCCAAAATTTTATCCACAACTATTGTATCGTCCTTTATGGATTGATACTGGTACGCAGATCGGGACAGGTTCATTACTTTACAGGCCCTGGACAGACTATAACCATAGTTTGCACGGATATAATCCACC
>CAYXKO010000237.1:0-4578 GCA_964465435.1 uncultured Saprospiraceae bacterium
CCTCTACCGTCAGGGTGTCAATGTCTCCGATATCTTGCACTTCCAGCATGCCATTGTTCATGTGATGGAAATGGTGGGATTTGGCCTAGTAAAAATAGGGAACCGAACTGGCAATGCTGCAGGCGTACCCGATCATTTTTCTCCAGCGGTCTGAACTTACAAAGGTCTGGTGCCCGCAGTCGTGCTGGATGATGAAGATCCTGACCAGAAAAAATGCGTTTATGACCGCCAGTACCAGACTCAGGGCTATGCTGTAGTCCCACAAAAAATATATGAGAACCCAAATGCCCAAAAACGGCAGGAAAGAATTCAGGATCTGAATAACTGCCTTTTTGTGATCGGGTGTCTGGTAGGTCCTTAATGTCTTAAGCGCTAACTTTACTTTGGAGATAAACTCCTCTTTTTCAATGTCCATTATAACTTATAAATATCAAAATACGGCGCAAAAATAATACAATTCAGCCTCATAAACAGCAGATTTCTAAAGGGAGTTCATTTTACGGGTTCTTTAACCTTTTGGGATTTTCCGCTTTGTCATAAAAGCTGATCATCTAAATCAATGGCTTTCAGGTACTTTAATCGAAATACGCAGATTTAGCCCTTTCAAATAAGGTTTGCGGTATTGGGAAGACTTTGGATTCAAGGAATTTCAATATCCTGAACTAAGGCTTCAATAGCCAAGTCAGGGTAAAACTTCGGCATCCGTCAGCAGAAACATAAGCCTGTTCAGGTCAAATGAGTTCAGTCTCAGAATTCCCTGAAGTTCGATCTTTTCTGACGTGAAGGGTATGCCTTTTTTGGACTGAACCTCCATCACGGTTTCTGGGCCGGCGCCTCCGCAGAAATAACAATTCTTGTAAGGGTAGGCTGAAAAGACAAATTCCTTGTGGCTTTTGTATCCGTCTGTGGGGATGATGTAACCTTTTACCTTCACCATTTTGCCGTCAAGGGCTTTCAGCTCAGGTCCAAAAATGGGATAATCCACATCAAATCCCAAAAGCTCATCCTTTATCTTTTTGTAGCTTACCTGACTCAGTACCGGCCAGATATTTTGTGCGGCAAGATTAAAATTTATGCCGAGTACGAGGAGGGAGGTGATGAGGATATTGCCCATTCTTCTGGAGGTTTCCAAAGGGATGTTGGCTCTTGGGCAGGAAAGAAATGGCATCTTTTTTATTTTTTATCCTTCTCCTTCTTTCTTCTGATTTTACTGCCTTGTTTCAGGTCACGGCTGATAGCAGCATAAGGACCCGTGACCACCTCGTCACCGGGTTCAAGGCCACTCAGGATTTGGATGTAATCCTGATCCTGAATGCCGGTTTCAACATCCCTTCGGGTGACACTGTCTCCCGACACCACATAGACCGCTTCTATAAACTTACTGGATACAACCTGGCTTTTTTTGTCATTTGCTTTTTTGGGCGCTTCCTTGTCCTCGGTCTTCGTCAGTTTCTTTTTCTCATCTTCCGGATTGTAGGCGGTCACGCTTTGGATTGGCACGCTCAGGACTCCTTCTACCTTGCTGGTCTTGATCTCCACCGTGGCAGACATGCCGGGTTTGAAGGGGGCGGTCCTTCTTTGCTGGATCAGGTTTTGGTAGGACTGGGTATCGACCCTTACCTTGACGATAAATTTGGTGACCTGATCATTGGTAAGCTGCACCGAACCTAGATTGGAGGCACTGTTTGAGATTTCGGTGACCACACCGGTAAACCTGCGGTTTTGATAGGCATCGACGTCTATGTCGGCCGGATTCCCATTCTGTATGCGCACGATGTCGTTTTCGCTTACTTCCACTTGTACTTCCATGACACTCAGATCCGCAATGCGCATCATTTCCGTTCCGGACATCTGGATGGTTCCCACCACGCGTTCGCCTTTTTCGACGTTGAGTTTGGAGATGATCCCGCTGACGGGCGCTTTTATGATGGTCCTGCCCAGATTGGTCCTTTGCTCTTTAAGCAGGGCCTCTGCATCCTGGACGCTGAAGCCGGACCCTTCGGATTGCTTCGATACGGCTTCGATGTTGGCCTCGGCGGAGTTCAGACTTGCTTCCAGATTTCTTGCATTCGTCTCTGAAAGTTCCAGATCAGCTTGTGATATGACCCCGTCCTGAAAAAGTTTTCTGTTTCTTTCGAGAACCCGGACCGCGTTCTGATATTGGGCTTTTACCTGGTCTCTCTGTGCACGGGCGGCCAGAATGTTGATCTGGGTTGCCCTTGCCTGGGAACGGGCTACATTGACACCGGCTGTGGTCCTTTCCACGGCTGATTGATATACATCGGGGTTGATTCGTGCCAGGATCTGTCCCGCCCGCACGGAATCGCCTTCGTGGACAAACAGATCGACGATCTCTCCCGAGACATCCGAGGATATTTTGATTTCTTTTTCCGGATAAATTTTACCGCTGGCCGACACGGTTTCCGTGATGTCCCTGAGTCCGGCTTTTTCAGTGGTGACCTCAGTACCCCGGGGGCGGTTTTTTGTTTTGTACCAAACTCCGAGTCCTCCCATTATCAAGGCTGCAAGGATTAACCAGAGCCACCATTTTGTTTTTGTTTTCATGCACTTCCTGGGTTTGAATTGAGCTGAGTATTATAAACGGATTTATGCCTTGGAGTGTTTTAACTGGACATGTTGGAACGCAATTTCTGCAAAAAGGGCGAGGCAAAAATGAATCCCTCCAGTATTTCATCTTTGCTGCTCAATACCTGGGCGCTCGTCCCGGTCCAATGGAGTCGTCCCTCGTGTATGAAGAATATTTTTTCGCCGATCTGCATGACGCTGTTCATGTCATGCGTATTGATCACGGTAATGATGTCCATCTCTTGAGTAATGCTTGCGATCAGGTCATCTATCACGATGGAGGTCTTTGGGTCCAGGCCGCTGTTGGGCTCATCGCAGAACAGATATTGGGGATTGAGTACGATGGCTCGTGCTATTCCAACGCGTTTTTGCATGCCTCCTGATAGTTCAGAAGGAAATTTTTTGTTTTGTCCGGACAGGTTGACCCTTTCAAGACAATGATTCACCTGGTTTTCTTTTTCCTTTTGGGTATAATTGGTGAACATGTCCATGGGGAACCGGATATTTTCCTCCACGGTCATGGAATCAAAAAGGGCCGATCCCTGGAAAAGCATGCCGATCTGCATCCTGAGCTCGCGTTTGGCCTGCTTGGACAAGGAATAGAAATCAATGTCATTGAAGTAAACGCGTCCCGAACTGGGTGGGATCAGTCCGATCAGAATTTTGAGGAGCACCGTTTTACCGGCGCCGGAGCGGCCGATGATCAGGTTGGTCTTTCCTTTTTCGAATTCACAACTGACATCACTGAGTACCTGATGGTCCCCAAATTGCTTGTATATGTGTTCGGCTCTGATCATGCGGTCATCAGCATGGCAATGACATAATCGGATAGAAGGATCAGGATGTTTGACACCACAACAGCCTGGGTGCTCGCTTTTCCCAACTCGATGCTTCCTCCCTTAACAAAATAACCCTGGTAGCAGGATACGCTCGTCAATATGAATGAAAATACCAGCGATTTTACAAACATCATGGTGATGTTGTAGGGTACAAAAAACGACCGGAGCCCCTGGATGTATTCCTCATTGCTGAACAAACCTGTGGGCACGCTGGCCATATATCCCCCGACTATGCTGATCCCGGCGGCCAGACAAACCAGCATGGGTACCACGATGATGGCAGCGATGATTTTGGGTTGTACCAGGAATGCGGCCGTATTGACTCCCATGATTTCCATGGCGTCAATGTGTTCTTTTTGCCTCATGCCTCCCAGCTCGGAAGCCAGACTCGATCCCACTTTTCCGGCGAGTACCATGCAGGAGAAAGTCGGGGCCAGCTCGATGATGGTCATGTCCCGGACAATGTAGCCAATGTAATACCTGGGGATCAGCGAACCTTCCATTTGATAGGAAAACTGAACAGCGGTCACAGCTCCGATGAAAACTGCGATCAGTCCGACGATGATCAGGGACCCGATGCCGATGGACTCCATTTGTCGCAAGGTCTCCTTCCAGTACATCCGGAGGTTCTCAGGCCTGCGGAAAACCTGCCCCAGCCAGATCACATAATTTCCGAAATGATGGAATAGCCTCATATAAGTGGCAAAGTTAGACGAATTGAGGTACTCCTTGCAGGATTTTGATGATTGATTGGACCAAGCGGGATGGATGTGATAGAGATTCGGGTTTAATGGCTGTACTGTATGCAGACATTTTTAGGTTCCGTAAAGAACTTCATGGCTTCCCAGCCGCCTTCCCGACCCACACCGCTCTGTCTTACGCCACCAAACGGGGTTCTCAGATCCCTGTTGAGCCAGCAATTGACCCAGACGATCCCGGTCTGTAATTTGCCCGCCAGCCTGTGGGCCCTTGACAGGTCGCGGGTCCAAAGGGTTGCGGCCAGTCCGTAGGGGCTGTCGTTGGCCAATTCGAGCGCTTCTGACTCATTTTCAAAGGCCTGCAGTGTAATCACGGGTCCAAAGATTTCTTCCTGGTTGACCCTGCAGGACGGACCCAATCCTTCAAAAATGGTGGGCTTCAGGAAGAATCCCCC
>CAYXKO010000238.1:0-4578 GCA_964465435.1 uncultured Saprospiraceae bacterium
TCCAGAGGGTCTATGACCCAGGTGTAGCGCGCTTTGCGGTCCTGGTCCACGGTGTTTTCCTCGGTCACAAAACCTGCACCCGGAATAATCGGCCTTAGTCCCCCGACAATGATCTCTTCGGCCTTCCGGTCCACGTAGGAAACCAGGCTGTGCGGCTCCTTGGCCATGATGTCCGATTGGCTGAACCGATGCAATTCCTCCCGGATGAAGGTGCCGGCGCGTTTGGCAGTTTCCAGAATTTCAAGGGTGATCTGATGCAGGTCGTTATTTGTCAAACTCGTTAAATTTTTTGGGTTCTGATGGATTTCAGACCGAAACCAGATATTAAACCTTTGAAAACTCCCAATGTTTGAATCAGCATTAAACCAATCACAAAATAATCATGACACGCACAGCAAAAGCGCAATGGATGGGTTCCGGTAAAACCGGTCACGGAAACCTCAGCACCCAGAGCGGGATCCTCAATCACACGCAATATTCCTTCAGTTCGAGGTTTGAATCCGGCATTGGCACCAATCCGGAGGAACTCGTGGCAGCCGCCCATGCGGGTTGCTTTACCATGAAGCTCAGTTTTGTGCTGGGAGAGGCCGGTTTCACCCCGGAATTAATGGAGACAGAATGCAGGATCAAATTTGAGGCGGGGATGATCGTCAATTCCCATTTGATCCTCAAGGCCCAGGTGCCCGGCATCAGTCCGGAGGCCTTTGCAGAATGCGCACAAAATGCCAAGCTGAACTGTCCGATCTCCAAGTTACTCAACACAGAGATCAGCCTGGAGTACGAATTGGCATAAGGCTCTCACGTATTGCTAAGCAGGGATTGTCCAAGGACCGGACGGTCCTGCCCTGATCTGTACCAATCGCGATGGTGGCCCGACCGATTGGAAGACTCATATGGATCAAAGGGGAAACAAGGATCAGTTTTTTTCCCAGTTCCTGTATTCGGCGGTCTGTTCGAAAACGGCCCTGTACAGGTGCTCGTGCGCCGGAGTAAGGACCTGGCCTCTTCGGTCCATGACGACGCGGGCCGTATCCAGGAATGCGCGCATGGAGTGGGTGGTAAAGCCGGAAGCTCCGCCCCAGGCAAAGTCAGGGATGAACGGTCTGGGATATCCTGATCCAAAGACATTGGCTCCTACGCCCACCACGGTTCCGGTGTTGAACATCGTATTGATGCCGCATTTGGCGTGATCTCCCATGACCAGTCCGCAAAACAGGCTGCCGGTCGCCACGAATCCGACTTTGGCATAATCCCAGAGCTTGACCTCCTGGTAGGTATTCTTCAGATTGGAGGAGTTGGTATCTGCGCCGAGGTTGCACCATTCGCCGATGGCCGAGTTGCCCAGGTATCCATCGTGTGCCTTGTTGGAGTTGGCCTGAAATACCACGTTTTGGATCTCACCGCCCACCTTGCATCCGGGGCCGATGGTGGTGGGACCGTAAATCTTGGCAGCCATCTTGACCAGGGCATGGTCGCAGAGGGCAAACGGACCCCGGATCACGCTTCCTTCCATGATCTCAGTGTCCCGGCCGATGTACACCGGTCCGGTAAGGCTGTTGAGGGTGACTCCCTCCATTTTTGCCCCTTCTTCGATAAAAAACCGGTTGCCCAGGATCAGATTGGTGGCGGATGGGTGAAATCCGGTGCGGCCTGTGGTGAGGAGCTCAAAGTCGCGCTCCAGTTCGGTGGCGTTCATCTGAAAGATCTCCCAGCTTTGGAGCAGCCGGCTGACGGGAAATGGACAGGCAAGGGGTTTAAGATGGCTCAGTACTGCCGGGATTCCGGCATCCCCCTCGCTGAGGTCGCCATAATCCGGTGCTTCCTCCCTGGTTTTAAATCCGATCCATTCTCCCCGGTCATCGACCGCCACGCAGTCATCGGGCAAAGCCAAAAGCCAGTCGGCCAGTTGACGGGTGGGCAGGGTATTGCCCTGTATCACGAGCTGGTCTGATTCTTTTTTGCTAAGGGGAAAAAGGGCCTGGAGATTGTCCGCACAGAGATGGGACGCTTGTATCCGGGTGTATTGCTGCCATTTTTCGCTTAGCTTTAAAATGCCCAGGCGCAAGTCAGCAACGGGTC
This sequence comes from uncultured Saprospiraceae bacterium, assembly GCA_964465435.1. Classification (GTDB taxonomy): domain Bacteria; phylum Bacteroidota; class Bacteroidia; order Chitinophagales; family Saprospiraceae; genus Vicinibacter. The sequence continues at coordinate 2,080 of CAYXKO010000238.1, forward strand.
TGAAAGCAGTAAGGGGCCAAAGCCGCCGGTTGGCGACCGGATGGTCAAATAAGTGGATATCCATGGTTGAGGGCTTGGATTGAGCCGCTCAAGTTAGGAATTCTTGGAAAACTTGGAGAATTTCTTGTTAAACTTATCGATTCGGCCTGCCGTATCGATGAATTTCATCTTCCCGGTAAAGAAGGGGTGGGATTTGGAAGAAATTTCCAGGCGGATCAGGGGATATTCATTGCCATCCTCCCAGGTAATGGTTTCCTTGGTGGCGGTGCATGATTTGGTCAGGAAAGCCTCGTTGCAGGAAAAATACTTGAACACAACGAAACGGTAGTTGGCTGGATGGATATCTTTTTTCATAACCGGGTCTAAAAATGGACCGCAAAGATAATATTTCTTTTGCGATGTCGGAAATAATTTTTTTAAAGGAGCATGGAGATCAATTTGTCCACGCTCAGTCCGTCGGCCTCCGCCTTGTAGTTGGCCACGATCCGGTGCCTGAGGACCAGGCCGGCGATGGCCTGCACGTCTTCGATGTCCGGACTGTATTTGGCCTTGAGGGCCGCATGGCATTTGGCACCCAGTATGAGGTTCTGGGAAGCCCTGGGACCTGCGCCCCAGCTTACGTATTCGTTCACTTCCTTGGTGGCCCTTTCGGTGCCGGGGCGGGTGCGGGATACCAGGCTTACGGCATATTCCAGCACATTGTCTGCAACCGGTATCTTGCGGATCACCTTCTGAAAATCCTGGATCTCAGCGGCGGTCAGTATGGGCTTTAAAACGGTACTCTGGTTGGTCGTGGTTTGTCTTACCACCTGTAGTTCTTCCTGGTAGCTGGGATAGTCCAGGGGTATGTTGAACATAAAGCGGTCGAGCTGGGCTTCCGGCAGGGGGTAGGTTCCTTCCTGTTCGATCGGGTTTTGGGTGGCCAGTACAAAAAACGGGCTGGGCAGCTCGTGCCTAGTGCCCCCCACGGTAACGTATCGCTCCTGCATGGCTTCCAGAAGAGCCGCCTGGGTTTTGGGCGGGGTACGGTTGATCTCGTCTGCCAGTACGATGTTGGCAAACAAGGGTCCCTTGTTGAATTTGAAATGCCTGTCTTCGTCCAGGATCTCGGATCCCGTGATGTCCGAGGGCATGAGGTCCGGCGTAAACTGGATCCTTTTGAAGCTCAGGTCCAGGACATTGGCCAGGGTGTTGATGAGCAGGGTCTTGGCAAGGCCCGGCACGCCAACGAGAAGGCTGTGGCCGTTGGAAAAAAGCGAAATCACAGTAGCCTGTATGACCGCATCCTGTCCCACGATGACCTTGCCCACTTCGGCGCTCAGGTTTTTGTAGGATCTGGAAATGGCATCAATGGCTTCTACGTCGGATGAATACTGCATATGGTTGTTGAAAAATGAGCTGCAAAAAAAGGGAAAACGGAGGATATAACGTCATAAAAGGCCTTTTAGTTTTGACCGATGCGCAGGAGGAACTCATCCTCGGTCAGAATTTCCACGGTCCCCAGTTTTTTTGCCTTGTCCAGTTTGGACCCGGCGTCGGAGCCTACGACCAGGATGTTGAGTTTGCCGGAAACGCCGGACAGGTTCTTCGCGCCTGCCCGCTCGGCCAGTTCCTCGGCGTGTTTCCGGTCCATGGTGGCGAGCGTGCCGGTAAACAGGATCGTCTTTCCGGCCAGGGGTGCATCCTCCGCAGCCCGGAAGGGGCGGTCCTCTTCGGTCTGCCTCATGTTAACCCCGTACTCCTCCATCCTGCGGATCATCCCGAGGTTGGTGGGATCCCTGAAAAACTGAATGATGTTTTCGCCCACCACCGGCCCGACATCCTTGATGGCGGTAAAATCCTCCAGGGTCCAGTTTGAGAGATCGGGCAGGTACTCCAGATGCTCAGCGATCAGTTTGCTGATCTTTCTGCCCAGGTGGTGTATGCACAATCCATGCAGCAGCCTGTGTATGGGGTTCTTTTTGGCTTTCTCCACGGATTGCCGGAGGTTCTCGGCCGACTTGGGGCCCATTCCCTCCAGGGTTGAAATTTTTGCAAAGTCGAGCCGATACAGATCGGACATGTCCCGGATCATGCCGAGCTGATAGAATCTTTCGATCAGGGATGCGCCCATGCCATCGATGTCCATGGCATCCTTGGACACATGGTGGATCAGTTTCTGGATGATCTGGGCCGGGCAGTGCAGGTTTGGACAACGCCAGGCGGCCTCGTCCTCCTCGCGCACGAGTTTGGTCCCGCATTCCGGGCAATGATCGGGAAAGCGCACGGGCAGGGCGTGGGCAGGCCTTTTTTCGGGAAACACCTTGACGATGTAGGGTATGACGTCGCCGGCCCTTTCCACCAGGACCGTATCGCCCATGTGGATGTCCCTGGATCGGATAAAATCCTCGTTGTGCAGGGAGATGCTGCTCACAGTCACACCCGCCAGCTGAACCGGATCGATTTTGGCCACCGGGGTGATGGAGCTGGATGAATATCTTTGTGCCGTACTTGTGCACG
>CAYXKO010000239.1:0-4577 GCA_964465435.1 uncultured Saprospiraceae bacterium
AAATCCAGCGCGAACTGCCCGAAAGTCCTGAATAGACATTTATCCTCGATTTTATGAACAACAGTGAGCGGGGGATCATGAAGGGACTCCGTTGACCTGTGGCCCGATGGAAATTCAGCTCAATCAAGTGTCCAAGAGATTCAGGCTCTCCCATTGGGTGATCAAGGGTCTTGATTTTCGATTCGCACACAACCGGGTTTATGGGATTTCAGGCAGCAATGGGGCGGGCAAGACCACTTTGTTGTCAATTCTGGCAGGCATCCAGATTCCTTCAAAAGGCTCCGTCAATTACATTTCCAATGCAGGGGTTCAGGTATCGGCAGATCAGTGGTATCGTTATTTCAGCCTGGCGGCACCTTATGCCGATCTGTATGAGTATTTGACCGTGCGCGAACAGGTCCGTTTGTTCAAGGAGTTCAAAGGCTTTCATTCAGGCCATGATGCGGACGATGTAATGCGTTTGGTCATGCTGGAGCATAAGGCGGATGATTATGTGAAGAATCTTTCGTCGGGAATGAAGCAAAGGCTTAAGCTGGGTCTTGCACTTTTATCTGATTCTGAAATTGTTTTTCTGGATGAACCGCTCACCAATCTCGATGCAGGTGTCAGAGCGTGGTATGCAGACCTTCTGAGTCAGGTTAAAAAAGATCGCCTGATCATCATTGCCTCCAACGAAAGTGAGGATTTCAGACAGGTGGATGAGATTCTTAGCCTGAATGGTTAATTTGTAAAATCCATTGTATTTGACCTTTTTTGCTGACCGGATCAGCTGAAATCCTGATTTTTCACCGGCCGGTTGCCGCCCCGGACATGGCCTTTATTTTCGTGCTGCGAGAAGGCCTGATTTGAATTGCCATAATTGAAGAGCTTTTTGAAATCAGTCTTTTGCGATCTGGAGGAAAGATTAACTTTACTGAACCTAACTTAAGTTAAAGAGAAAAAATAAATGAGTTTCTTTTTCGGAGCGTCTAAACAAAAAAGGTACGATGACTTGCTGAATGCATGCACGGAAGTTGATTTGATGCCCCTGGATCCTTCCGTTTCAGGATTGATTTCGCAGCTCAGGCATTTGCAGCTTTTCAGACAGGGAGGAGGTAAAAAGCTGGAGAACCTGTTTGGAAGCAAGAGTTTTTATTCGGACCAATATCTCTTTGATTACTCCTATGTTGTCTCAACGGGAAAGTCCAGCCATAAATTCACACAAACGGTCATGTTTTTTGATTGCAGGAACCTTTCTCTGCCCGATTTTTTTTTGAAGCCTGAAAACTTTTTTGATGTATTGAAAGAGTGGTTCGGGTTTTCTGACATCGATTTTTTCAGTCATCCGGATTTTTCAAAGGATTACAGACTGACGGGTGACTTCGAATCTGTCATTCGTTATTATTTCGATGAACAGGTGCTGGGACTGCTTTCGCAACACAAGAGCTTTTGGATGGAGGCATCCAATTTTTATCTGATCATCTATAAAAATAAAGAACTGATACCTGCCCCGCAGGTACCAGCCTTTATACGTTTTTGCAAAATGGTTTATGAGTTGTTTCGCCTTCGAAGCGAACAGAGCCGGGATGAATTGGGTATTGGCGAAGTACTCTAGTCTTTATTCAATCTGTATTTTATGCCAATGTAAGGCTTAATGCCATTGATCGGAGCAAACACTTCGGTCGCATTAAAAAAGGATCCGTGTGGTTCTTGAAACGCAATGATGGCGTTGTGTTGCGTGTAATTGTTGATGTTTTCGCAGCCGAGGTATATTTCCCAGTCACCTTTCAGGTAATTCACCTGTCCCTGCAATAACCCGTACTCCGGAGATCTTCCCACGTGCTCGTGTACGTACTGATGGGGCACGCCCTCTTTGTCTGTCAATCGCATCGGCCCGATCAGGTTGGCCGTAAGATTGATGGTCCATACCTTGGATGCACTCTCCCAGTCCAGGGAAACCAGCGCTCTCCATTTCGGAATCATGATTTGATCCCTGAATCCTTTACGGTATTCGATTTTGTTGTTCTGATATCTTCCACCTACTTTCGCACTAAACCCATGACCAAGGGCCATGGTGCCCGTACTACCCAGGACCAGTGCCCTTGACCTGCCCTCCAGATTGTAAACCGATACCATGGAAGCGTCGTCCAGGTCCACGATGATTTGATTTTCAAAATCCGTCAGATAGGCATCCAGGTTGATCTCCAGCTCTTTACCAAACAAATAAGGCTTTCCTACGATGTTCAGGCCAAAATTCCAGCTGGATTCAAATTTGGGAAGCGGGCCGATCTCCCAGGGCCGGTTGGTTGAGAGGTAATTGATCTGATCTGAGAAGAGTCTGTAAAACCTGTAACCTCTTCCTGCAGAAGCCCGCAGGGTCCATTCGTCCACAAGGTTATACCTCATGTTGATCCTGGGGATCCACAGTGGCTGGGTGGTGTCGGGCCATTCTATCCTTTGACTCAGGCTTAGGATAAATTTTGGTGCACCTTCGCTACATGTCTGTCCAAATTTCCACTGGTAATCGGCAAAAAGTGCCGGCGCCGACTGCACGTAATCCATCTGGATGGAATTATTGAACAGTTTGAGATTTTCTTGTCCCTGATTATACGTAATGGCCGGACCTAGGTCAATTTTGTGGGCGCCATCAGCCCATTCGTGGGTTAGGATGATTTGAGCCTGCACATGCCACTCGCGTGCATTCAGGGAATAAAAGCGGCCGTAGCTGCCTTTCAGGTCTGAGGCAGAAAAATCCCAGATACTGCCCAGGGTTGTTCCGGGTGAGCTTAAGCCCAGAAATCCCAAATTGGCAGAGGCGTTGAAATGACCAATCTCCTGTTCCGACAGGTAAGGATTTTCTTTGGTCAGCTGCCCTCCGGTACGCCTGTCTGAAAGGGCCTGAATGTTGAACTGCCCTTCCCATTTTTCATACTGGAAAATATTCCTCCATAATCCATTGTATCTCGTTGTCCTGGAGTCGTCGTAAAATCCATCCTTGTTGTGGTCGCGAAATCCGGAATGTCTCGAACCATGCAGGTACAGGCCGCTGTGCAAATTGGGATTCCAGGCATGGTTTAAGTGTATGTTCCCCTCGTATCGGCCATGGTAATCGCCATAGGCGTTGACAAACAGGGGAGGGTCTTCCCTGGGTGTAACCAAACCAATGTTGATGGCTCCTGTCATGCTCTGGGCTCCGTATAGTGAACTGGCAGCTCCTTTTTGGATGTTGACCTGTCTGAGCCAGGTGCCGGGGATCATGTCATAGCCAAAAGTGCTCAATATGCCGGTAAAGACGGGCCTGTTTTCAATTAGCTGCTGCGTGTAGGCACCTCTGAGGCCCAGAAACTGGATCTCGCGATTGCCCACGACCGCATTGTTGTAGGACAGGTCCACCGTATTGGAGGTTTGGAAACTTTCAGCGAGGCTGCAACAGGCGGCTTTGCGGAACTCTTTTGAGCTGAGTGTCTCGACATTAAGCGGATTTAGCAAGGAAAAGCTATGGGATTTACGGACGGACTGAACCGTGACCGCGTCCAACTCAACGCCCTCCGTGAGCATCAGCAGGATCGTGTTCATTTCTTTGGGCAAAACCAGAGTGTCAGTTTGATACCCTACATAGGAAACGACCAGGGTATCCTGCACGGGGTGTCTTTGAATAAAAAATTCACCCTTCTGATCGGTAAATGTACCGATGGTGGATCCTGAAAATTGAAGTCTGGCTCCCTCCAGGGGTGTGCTTTTGGCATCCACCACTTTGCCACTCAGGATTTGAGCGGGCAGTAATAAAGGGGCAGATATAAATATATAAATTATTAATATATATAAATCTTTCATTATCTTAAAATTTATTAACTGTAATGAATCTATGCCTCAATGGGCAATTGAGATAAAGAAAGACGAATACTAACAGGTAAGAGAGCAATGCCAAATCCGTTTTAATCGGCCGCTGGGTAAATTATAGGCGTAAAAATTTAATGGAATGGTGGAATAGGAGGGGACTATTCCTTCAGGGAAAGAGTATAAGGGCTCAGAAACAGCAAACAATGAAGGAAAAAATTGAAACTCGTGCTCAACGATCTGAGCGATCAAAGATGCTTTCTTATATTCTGTTTTGTTTTTGCCGCAGGTGTTATTTTCTTCTTCATGTTTTTTAATGGAACATTGAGTGTGGCTGCTGCAGCAGTTATTGGTCAGGATCTTAGATTCGCCGCAAACCTGGGTATGAGGGACCAGGGAAGTCTGTACAATGCTTTTGCAATAGCAGCTGAAATTGAAGATATTGATGCCAATCTGTCCCAAGAGGATGTGAAAGGCCATAACCTTCACCCAAATCCTGATCCATGAAGCTGATTGCATTTCCAATGATCTATTGACCCTTTAACGCAGATTGGTCAGTTAATGTTTAATATGGCATGCCCTTTCATTCCTTTACGATGGATCTTGAGATGACAAGTTTTTGAATTTCAGAGGTGCCTTCTCCAATGGTGCAGAGCTTGGAGTCGCGAAAGAACTTTTCTACCGGAAAGTCCTTGGTGTACCCATAGCCTCCGAAGATCTGGATGGCATCTGTCGCAATCTGAACGCAAATCTCAGAAGCG
>CAYXKO010000240.1:0-4571 GCA_964465435.1 uncultured Saprospiraceae bacterium
AATCGGACTCCAGGTTGCCCCGCCGTTGGTCGAAACATCCGAACCGGAAGGTCCCGATTTTGGCCTTCGACGGGCTGGATCAGACTGATGTCCAGGTAAACATTGGGCTCCATGCCTGCCGTTATACCAAACTTATATTCAGTCCTGGTTTTTCCGGCCGGAACCGATTCAGTGCGCAGGATCTTGTTGTCTTTGACCAGGTGAATGAGGTAACTGCCACTGGCAGCTCCGGGTAATTGGATGGCTGCGGTCTCCCCTATGTTGTATTTGTCTTTCTCCGTTTTCAGTCTCAGGACCTGTATGAATTCTCCCTTGTCGGAATCATCGCCGTCATAATCCCAGCCTGAATAAAAAGCAGTGCCGCAGGTATGCAGCGTATTCGCACCCGAAATGCGGATGAAGTATCGGTCGTACTCTTCCGGAGTAAAATTGAAGGAAGCGAGGCCTGACGCATCCGTGACAAGGTTGATGGTCTTTACCAGGTTTCTGCGAGAGGACTGGGAAACAAAACTATTGCTGTTGCGCACCTCATACCACCACTGGCCATCCACGAGATAGACCTCGGCTTTGAGTTTGCGCCCCTGCAGTCCCTTTCCCTTGTGGTCAACGGCTGCGGCTTCAAACCGGATGGGCTGACGCGCCGGAAAATAATCACCAAAATCAGACTCCTGTCTTTTGATGCCCAGATACTCTTTGAACACGCGCGCGTCGTGCTCAAAATAATCCGTACTCACATCGCCCTCTTCCAGGATCCGGCTTTGCAGGGTGATGTGAAGATCCTGTTGCAGATTGGCCTTGTCGAGTTGATAGGAAAATGTGGCCTCACCCTGGTTGTTTAGTTCTTCATCCAAAACCAACTCCACGCCGGATTGTCCGCCGAATTCCGGATTGAGGAAGGAGAATGATTTATAGGAATCAAATACTGGCTCCAGAGGGGCATAGATCATGTCAACACTGATCTTCCGGCCCGAAGCAGGAGCCCCGTGCAGGAAGCTGGCCTTGCAGCTGATTTCCGGCCATTCCTCCGAAGGAGGCATTAAGGCCGGGACGTCAAATTCGATCTTATAGCGATTGGGTTTTACAGTTTCGATCCGAATGTTTTTCTCTACCTGGGTCGTACCCACTTTTAATACAGCCAGGTAACTTCCGGTCACATAATCAGGACGGGTAGGTATCTGAAAAGCATAGTGACCATAAACAGGATCGTTGTAAACCTGCTGAAACACAATTTTCCCGGAAGGACTTTTTATTTGCATGGTCACAGGAAATCCATTGGGGATGGGTTTGTCGGCCTGGCTGAGTATGGCTCCCATCAGGATGGTATCCCCCGGACGCCAGATGCCACGTTCTGCATAGAGGAAGGTCTTCAATCCGGACTGAGAGCTCATGCCATTCACATCAAATTCGCTCAAAGGCAGATTACGGCCCATATCCAGTTTTAAATATGCAGCCTGATCCTTGTGACTGGCCATCACGATCGAAATTTTAGACCTGGAATCGTAGGTCAGTTTGCCGGCCGCATCGGTCTGTCCTGTATGCACCAGTTGGAGCTGTGCATCGTAAAAGCGAATTTCTGCTCCCTGAACGGGGCCTCCCTTCAGGATGTCGCGCAAAAAAATGTAGTGCATGCCAAACTGGTCAGACTTTTTGGCGATCATAGCCAGGTTGGAGGCCATGATCATCCTCCTGCCGAAATTCCTGGCAGAATAATAGTAAGGGCAGCAGGGATCCTCCGCATTCCAGCATCGGGTGCCATCTTCGGATTCGTATTCGTAATACCCCCATTGGTTCCAGACAGACTTAAACTCATCTGTACCACTCGCCGCATCCGATTCATCTGAACGAAGATTGGTAATTTTACCTGAGCAGGCATAATCGGAATACTCCGGCTTAAAGCAAATTCGCACCTCGTAAAAAGCACCGGGTTCGGGTTTGATCATTTTTGTCAGATCGAGTGCATAGGTACGCCAGGACCTTTTGTTGTCTCCTGCATCAGAGGCTTTCAGTTCTATCGTTTGCTGATGCACCACCCTGCCCAGTTTCACCAGGTTGTACAGGTCCTGACTGTAATCCATATGCAGGTTAAAGAGGACGTTGCTGGAAAACAACTTGAAGATCTCCACGTCCACCTTTTTGAGGTTGATCGCCTCAAAGGGCAAAATGAGTTTGTCCGCCATGGGAATGATGGAACCCGGAGATGTCATCCTGACCCTGGGCTTTTGCTCCTTGCCTAGAATGTCATAGCGAAATGCGGCCGACAAGGATTTGCCCGAGGCACATTTCAGTCCTTCTAGTACTGACAGGGAGACCGGAGCGTCTGCAGATGGCGTACTGACCAAAATGAAAATCTGATCCCCGGACTGACGAATATCGGCCAGGGCATCGGCCGGATTCAATTGAACAAATGGACGCAAATCCTGACCAGCATCCAGGGGGTCGGAAAAGTAAACTTTGACCAGGCGTCCCTCCGACTCATCTGTTTCAGCGCCTGTGACGACGAAATCACCTGCCGCGGGCACCGAAAAGTTCTTTTCGCGCCTTTCCTGTCTCGATTCAGGATCCGCATACCAGCTCCACTTCCATTCATTTGCAGAAGTTCCCCGGGTAATTCCTTTAAAATTAAAACTCCAGCTACCATCCGCACCCCTTTCAACACCCGGATTCAGGCTTAAACCATCAGGGCCCTGGACTTTAAAAAAGCCCTGCAACCAGGAGGAGTCCAATTCTTCGCTGGACCGTACGTTTGCCACCAAAACCATGGAGGAGCTATTTTCGGGATCAGGCCTCAGAAAACTCCATTCCACCTCGCACTTCAAAGGCAGAAACTCAAACTGAAATCTGAACTGCCTGAGGGAGTCCGGGACGTTCTGATAAATTTTTCCCAAATCCAAAACAGCCTGATGTCGTATTCCTGGCTCATTTTTTTCCGAGCCTGCTTCAAAGCTGATGGTGTATTCGTTTTCCCAGATCCATTTCCCATTTGGTGCCGGGTCTGAACTGATGATTCCGGCTGGAAGTTCCTTGCCAGCTTCAGCAAGGGCTCCTGCTCCGGCAGCCAGGTAAATTTTTACCCCTTGGGATTTCGATACCGGTCCGGCCTGAATGCCGCTGATGTAATTTCTGAATGCATCCAGGTTTTGCTCATGGACAGGTGATATTCGCTTTTGACATTGTACGAACAGCAAAAGACCCAAAACAAGAAGTGCGATTCGCAACTGAGAAAAGTGGCAGATTTTCATATGAGTGGATAATTGAGGGTAAATTTAACGGGATATGTGAATCCCGCGCACAAAGAAAATGATAAGTTTTGGAGGAATGAACAATCTACTGTCCGGTGACGAGGCATTTGCCTGAAATGGTCCCCCTTTTGCTAATTAATAAAATATCAATGGGCGATCAAACTCAACTTTTTGCCGTCGATGAAGGCATTCGGGTGATGGCCAGAACCATTTCGAGCAGCAGGTTTTCCTGACTCGTGTTTCCTGTGTCCACGCCCTTTGATTTGAGGTCATAGGTTTCCAGTACCCCAAAAATTCGTTCCAGTTCAGCAAGCGTATAGAGACCTGCCGCTTCCCGGTATTCTTTTACAAAGGCCGGAAAGGGAATTTTCATCAGGGACATCAACTCCTGATCCGTCCTGGAGGCATATATTTTGACGCCCCAGATCTTGTTGAAATGATTGTAGATCGAACTGATGGTGGGAACCAGGGGGTTGCTCTTGATGTGTACGGCCAGATTCAGGGCAATCTGGTATGCCCTCCGCGGGTCTTTGCGCGAAAAAGTTTTACACAATTCAAAAACATTGAACTCCTTGCTGATCCCGATCATGTCCGATATAATGTCGCGGGTGATCCTGCCGGAATCATGGTTTAACCTGATCTTCTGGATCTCGTTGTGCAAATGTCCAAGGTCGTTGCCAATGTATTCGGCCATCAGACCAATTGCATCCTGATCCATCGAGATGCCGTTTTCGCGGGCCAGATCAGCAATAAAACCGGGAATCTGGCTGTCGTACAACGATTTGGACTCAAAATACACAAATTTGTCCTTCATGGTCTTGACCCAGGAAGCACGGCCGTCGGGTTTTTTGTTTTTGAATGCCAGGATCAGTATGGTGCTGGCAGAGGGATTTTTCAAATAGGCATCCAGGGCATCCCAGTCCCGGATGTCCTGGGCTTCGCGCACGCCTACAAGTTTTTTCTCCCCCATAAAAGGAAACTGCCTGCAAGATTCCACCACCGCTCTGGCATTGGTGTCCTTGCCATAGACCACCATCATGTTAAAATCCCTTTCACCTTCCGGGATAATTTTTTCCTGGGCGAAATCCAGGATCTGATCCACAAAATAAGGTTCCTCTCCGGCCAGGAGGTAGGCCGGACGCCACTTGCCCGATTTCAATTCTTTTAAAATGCTGCTAAAATCCATTCCTGATGTCTGATCGATCCGTAAAATTAGCAAAAGCGGCCCTATCTTTGGCTTGTATATCGAAATACTGTCATGCAAAAAAAACTGATCCTGGTCACAAACGACGATGGAATCTTTGCCCCGGGCTTAAAAGCCCTGGTGGAGAC
>CAYXKO010000241.1:0-4567 GCA_964465435.1 uncultured Saprospiraceae bacterium
AATGTTTCTTCGATACAAAAATACCAGGGTGCCTATAAAGGCAAACAATGACAGAAATTCAATGAAGTTTATGAGAACATTGTACAGGGGCCCAAGGGGGGCGGCAAAAAGTCTGTGCTTGCCGGATAATCCATCAGCAATGATTTCCAGCAATTCAATTTGAGTAAACAAGAAGGCCAGGTAGATAAAAAGGTGGAAGATTCCGGAGACGGGTCTGTCAAACATTTTTTTCTGCCCCAGGGCAAATAATATCATGTTTTTCCATCTCTTTGAAGTATTATCGTTTATGTTTGATTTTATTCCTAAATTAATATTTCTAGATATGGCACGAAACCTCTTTTGGGCAAAATAGGCCACTGTCGCAGTCAGAATCACAAATATTAATATCTGAACCATAATGTAGCTTTAGGATCTAAAAAATATACAACTTTGTAACATCGTAAAGATGAGGCAAATTAATATGATAATCTTAGACAGGGATCAAATTCGAAAAAAAATTCAGAGAATGGCCATGGAAATCTATGAACGCCATAGTAAGGATACGGTCATTTATTTTTTGGGAATCAATAAGAAAGGTTATCAGCTTGCCAAATTGATTTCATTGGAACTCGAGAGATTAAGCCCCGTTAAGACCAAATTAGGCAGGTTGTTGATTCAGCCCGAGTCGCCGCTTTCAGGGGAAATTACCATGGACATACCAGCGTCGGATTTGCGCAAAAAGACGGTAATCGTGGTCGATGATGTGATGAACACAGGCAGGACCTTATTCTACAGTTTCAAATGCCTGATGGAAATCATGCCCAGGAGCCTCGAGGTATGTGTACTGGTTCTCAGAATGCATAAATCTTTTCCGGTGAATGTTGATTATTATGGGCTGAGATTGGCCACTACCATCAAGCAAAACATCGAAATTGTTTTTGATGAAAGAGAGGTGCAGGAAGTTCAAATGTTCTGAACTTTGTAGGTTTCAATAAAAGCAGGCAGCTGACTCATCGCTGTTTGGTAGCCAAGTTCGTATAGTTGATTTGGCTTACTGAAATCATACCTTTTGTATTTTGAAATTATGGAACTTTCAATGATCAGGTCGGCCATGGCACGCTGGGGCCTGGTGTTTTGATTGATGCTGATTTCAAGTACGCGGGTCAGGATATTGGTCATTCCTTTCAGGGAGTTTTCTTCCAGGGTGTCTTCGGGAATCAAATTGGATCCAATCACCAGATCGCAATATGGCTTTAGTGGTTCAATGGGTAGGTTCATCAAAATTCCGCCATCCATATAGATTTTTGATTCTATCACAACGGGCTCAAATATCAACGGAACGGCACAGGATGCCAGAATGGGTAGATGAAGGTTTCCGGAGGAAAAAATTTCGTGGTTGCCGTTCTGTAGGTTCGTTGCGGCTACGTGAAGTGGGATATTCAGCAGTTCAAAAGAGTCGTGAGCCAGGTAGTTTCGCAACACGCCTTCGATATAGTCCAAATTGGTGACTCCATTTTTGGGCAACCTTGCACCCAGGAAATGATACCATTTCACTGACCTTGCCTCTTCCAAAATTTCCTTTGGGCTCATTCCGCCACAATAGAGGGCTCCTACTAGGGCGCCTGCACTGGCTCCTGAAATCACCATTGGCGTAATGCCCATTTCTTCAATTGCCGCCAGAACACCAATGTGAAAAATACCCCTGGTGCCGCCTCCGGATAATGCTACTCCTATTTTCACTTCATTATAGCTTGACAAACTTCAGGTTTACTGAATGGCCATTTTTGAAGTATAATCTGCACCAATACAAGCCAGGAGGATGTGAAAATGGAACAGATGGGAAAAGTGTGGAGCTGGTGACCACCTGGCCGGATCCATTCCGGATCTCAAACGAGCTTGCGGCTTGAGCACTTTCATTGAAATAAAGCACATCTTCAACCGGATTGGGGTAGATCAACGCTTGATCGTTATTGAGGGTTTCATCCTGACCACTTAAGAAATCTATATCTTTTAAATACCTTGGCATGATCTGGTAATCGCCATCATAAGGAATTGAGTTGTCAAATTGCGTACCTAAGCCTGTTACTGAAATTCTGTTAGAGGATGGCTGGGTTCTGGCTATGTCCGTATCGTCATCAATTCTGAGAATAAATTCCCTGGAACCATCGGTCACCCTTACGCCAAATGAAAGGCCATTGCCAATCCATTCTGAAGGATTTACTATTGTCAGGTTGTTCAATCTGATCAGGTCTGATTCCGTGTCCTCTCCCAGCGAGCTAACAATACGGGGATTTTTTAATGAATTGCCTGCACTGATTTTCCACAAAGTGTCTGGAATGATCTCCAGAAGTCCTCTGAACTGGTCAATCTTGCCCTGGACCACAACTTCATCCCCCTCGTTGACCTGGTAACCGAAATTCTTGGATGAATGGAAGACCACAATTCCTCCGGTTTTGTCGATAATTGTAAATTGAAGACCCGCAGTGCCATTGAAATCAATACCGTAAACCGTGCCCACTAATTCGCACTTTGCCCCAACTGAATCCGCCACTCCCTGGCTGTTTACCGGACGCACTTTGGATATTTCATAGCGATTGTAAAATTTGCTGATGGGCACGTAGGGGGAAATGTCAGCGGTGTATCTGGGCCATAATTGATAATTCTCCGCGAAGGGGCTGGTTGGATCGTTCTGAGACCCAATGCCTGTAATGTCAAATTTTCCCGAGGGGGCCTCTTTTGTGACCAGGTCGCAATCGTTGTCAATTCTGACATCGAATGTGTTGATTCCATTGGTAACCCTGACTGTAAAGCCAAGTGGATTGTTTGACCATTGCAATGGATTGACCAGGCTTACATCTTTTACCCTTACTAGTTTAGACTCGGTGCTTTCGTTTAATGAATTTATGTCAACAGCCTTTAATAGGGTATTTCCAGATGAGATAAACAGGATGGTGTCTGCTGTGATTTGAGCCAGGCCATTAAACTGCGAAATAACACCTCTGACTGAAATTCTGTCGCCCTCTTTTGTGTTGTAACTCAGGTTGGAAGAACCATGAAATACCCCAATGCCTTCACCCTGGTCGTCGATCAGGGTAAATTGAAGCCCTGAAGGTCGGAAGTTGATGCCATACACTATTCCATCCAGCTGGCATTTGGCTCCGATGGAATCCAGTACGCCATTGGAATTGATGGTCTTGACCAGGGGGATTGGATAAAATGGATATTCGCTGGCGCCTAGTTTTACCAGAATATTTCCTTTCATCGTACCCGAATTGGGATCACTTTGATATTTATACGAGCCGGGGATGTCAAACCGATGGATGTATGACCATAGGGTGGAACTTGGGTTTCCATTTCCAAATCCCTCCGGATTTTGGGGGAAAGTACTTTGGTTGCCATTCACATTGTGCAAACCGCCCTTGTTGATCCACTCAATTTGATCACCTACGTTGATCGTCAGGTCTGCCGGGGTGAACTTGAAATTTGAAACTTCGATGACAACGTCGCCACAGGGTGCGGAATTCCCTGCTCCCGGCGTTCCTTTGACTTCAAAGCCTTCGATTATGACTCCGGTGCCCTTTGTGCTGGGACGCCAGAATATTGGATTTTTCCGGTCTATGCCTTGACGGCATATTTCAAGAGAGGGTCCGCTTCCGTCCGGCAGCTTGGGCCATCCATTTGTGTCAAAATACCTGATGGAATCCATGACCGTGCTGTCCGGCCTGAATAAAGTAATTACCTCAGAATCATTTCGCAATGCTCCGTTAGTCCATTCAAGCGCTTTGAATTTGAAAACTGAGTCGAACGACAGGGCATCGCCACAGATTACGAAATACCCAAATCCCTTTATGGTCGTATCTGGAAATGTAATCTGTACAGCATCTTCAATGAAATAATCCTTTAATGAGATATCTATGGGGCTTGCGTTGTATAGTTCAATATACTCCAGTTCGTCATTTCCGAATTCGGGCGGATTATACATGATCTCATTGATCACAATTTGAGCCCTGGAGGAATTAATGGCAAAACAAAAAAGGAGGAGGGTCAAGGTCAGTTTATTCATTATCAGATATTTAAGAGCAAAAATAAGAAATGGAGCAGATATGTTCACCATTGTGCTGATATATTCAGGGAGTATTTATTCGGATCGATCGGACCATACAGAGTGAGTGATTAGAAAAAGCCCCGGGTAGATCGGGAATTTCATCGTGTTTTCTGGTGCGAATCTTGAATATCGCATCATTTTGGCCCAATAATTTCTAACTTTGCTCAACCAATTTTCCAGAATTGAAGAAGAGGCCCAAGGTATTGTTTCAAAAAGAACAACTTCATATAACCATCGACAGGTTGTGCTACCAACTTATTGAGCAGCATAATGATTTTAAGGGAGTCTGCCTGGTGGGTATTCAGAAAAAAGGGGCCATACTGGGAGCCAGAATTCTTAAAAGGCTAAAGGAAATTTCCGGCAAGGGAGATATTCCCTTTGGCAAGTTGGATATTACTTTTTTCAGGGATGATTTCCGGCAGGGTAACAAAATTCTGGTGCCTCATAACAATGAAATGGAATTCTTGGTCGAGGGCATGGACG